>JAYVVJ010000040.1:0-2042 GCA_043787015.1 Candidatus Saccharimonadota bacterium
ATACGAACTCGCCATCGAGCCTGGTCGCCGGGGCGTCTCCATCGCGCCTGAGCTGGTCGAGAATTACGAATTCTTGCTCCGGGCCTACGGCCCCCTCAATACAGTTACGGATATCACTAGTTTTGGAAAAATTGATGCCGACACATTGCTCAAGATTGCTGCGTCACTTGAGCGCGACAGTGAACATCCCTTGGCTAGAGCTATTATCGCGTCGGCTAAAGAGAGTAAGATTACTACTTCTGAGTCACAAAATTTCCAATCAATTTCTGGAAAAGGTATTACCGGCTCTGTCGACAACACCGAGTACTATTTCGGTAATCGGCTATTAATAAGCGATATATTAGGTGCCAAATCTTTATCGGTAGTTAGTGATCAAGTTGATAGTCTCGAGTCACAAGGAAAGACCGTGATGTTACTTGCTTCCCACGACGAACTACTTGGAGCGATTGCGGTAGCCGATACTATTAAGCCTAGTTCAAATAAGGTCGTTAGAACGCTAATGGCCATGGGTCTAAATGTCTACATGATAACTGGTGATAACCAACGAACGGCAGATGCTATTGCAGAGCAGCTCGGTATCAAAAACGTTATTGCAGAAGTATTGCCTCAAGATAAGGCAGCTAAAGTTAAGGCGTTACAAGGTGCTGGTTTTAAAGTAGCGATGGTTGGTGATGGTATTAATGATGCTCCAGCACTTGCTCAGGCTGATCTGGGCATTGCTATGGGTAACGGCACCGATATCGCTATGGAAACTGGCGGTATAGTACTCATGAAGAATGACCTGAATGATGTGATCGTGGCGATTCAATTATCTCGGGAAACAGTTGGAAAAATTCGGCAAAATCTGTTCTTTGCCTTGTTCTATAACGTCATCGGTATACCTATCGCTGCTCGTGTATTTACCAGCTTTGGGTTGGTATTAAAGCCAGAGCTTGCAGGATTAGCTATGGCACTCAGTTCAGTTTCTGTTGTAACGAACTCCCTGACGCTTAGGTATTTTAGACCCGGTAAAAGAAATTGGATTTCTAGCGCGGCACCAATAATTATGGCGATTGTGTTTGGCTCTATATTCTTTGGATTTGCACGAATTGGCATGGATTAGTAGTCAGTTAAACAGAGAACACCCTGCGGGCAGATGGGAAAAATGTAATTTAAGGTTCGGCCCCAGCTATCAAAAAATCCTCCATAGCTAACCCCTAAAGGGGTTTGCGACGGAGGATGGCTCCGACTGCTGGATTCGAACCAGCGACATCCTCGTTAACAGCGAGGCGCTCTACCACTGAGCTAAGTCGGAATAGTTGTTTTCGCACATTAAGTGAGTTAACTCGGTAAATTATAGCGAAACAGATGAATTCAGGCAACAACCTAGCGGCGGAATTTTATTTCGGCATCAGCGCGGCGAGAGTCATCGCGGGCTTTCAGGGCTTGGCGTTTGTCGTAGTTCTTTTTACCTTTACCGATCGAGATACGGAGTTTGATGAATCGACCACCGATCAAGATCTCGGTCGGCACGATAGTTCTTCCCTGTTGTTTGGCAGCTATGAGAGTATCGATCTCACGGCGTTTGGCTAGAAGTTTGCGGGCTTGTGTTTGTTCGCTCTCTTCTATCGGCACTCCGTTAGTGCCATTAATTGCGGCGTTAATCAGAAATAGTTCGTCGCCCTTAACTGTCACATAGGCGCCACGTAATTGGCCATGACCAAGTCGAAGGGCTTTTGTTTCGCGGCCATTTAGAGAAATTCCCACGACCAAAGAATCGCCGAGCTCATAATCATGTCGAGCACGTCGATTACTAATAACTTTGGATTTGATTTTCTTCTTCTTAGCCATAACTGTTATATTATCGTACAAACTGAAGTTAATTGCCACCTCCTAACTGTCATCCTCGCGTATGCGGCCGTTCGAGGCTCTGAGGAGCCCTCAGGCTCTCGAAGAGGGATCCAGTGTCACATGTATCAAGTTGCATAGATGTAACATGTGTCATGTAGCAGATATTTGAAATTCGGACTACATGATACTTGTTACATGCTACATCTATGGTC
>JAYVVJ010000041.1:0-2029 GCA_043787015.1 Candidatus Saccharimonadota bacterium
CACAGCTGACACATCAGGATTAGTAATAACCATTGCCGGCACTACAACTACATTCGCTTCACTGACTCTAGATAATGCTCACTTCAAGTCGACTCAGACCAATGCGCCAACCATCGGCACACCAGCAAACTGTGGTGTAACCCCTACAGCTACTGTTACAGTTGGTTCTACTGACTCGGCTGGATCATTTACTATAACGGCCGGTACGGGCGTGCCTACTACTTGCGATACTACAATTACGTTCAATAAAACATACGGAGCAGCTCCTAAGTCGATCGTGATAACGCCTACTAAAGCAGTCGGCAGCCCAACTGGACAAAAGACGATGGTCATAGATACGACTTCAAACACAAACTTCACAGTTATAAAGAGTACTGACGGTGCCTCTCCGGCAGCTTCTGAAGTTGATTCATATTATTACTGGGTTATTGAATAGCCAATAGTTGTATAGTTCAATAGTTTGATTGTCTTATAGTTAGCATCACAGAACGACGAATATAAGAACGATGAATGATGAATAATTGAATTCTACTTCTAACTTCTCCGTTCGTCGTTCTTTATTCACCTTAAAGGCTCTTAAATATTCCTTAATTGATGCGATTATTACGGCTAGCCTAAGCTACAATGCCGTATATACTTGTAAATAAGGAATAAATTATGAATTTAACTACTACTGACAAGCGTGATATCAAGGACATGATTAATGACGGCACCAAAGAGACTGTTAAAAGGGTTTCAAATCTTGAGGTGATCGCTGGCGAAACATATAAGCGCCTAACTAGCATAGAAACTAGGCTTGAAGAGAATAGCCAGCTTCTAAGCGGGGTAGAGTTCATGGTGGAAGATACGAATTTTACCGTCAAACAGATGCTTGGCATGCTTAGCGATGACTTAAAAGTTAAGCCACAAGTAGATAATCATGAAATTCGAATAACAGATATTGAAACTATTCAACCGATGCTTGTTTCGACGGTGGCGCTGCATTCCAAGCAGCTTAAAACCTAAAAGCACTGTCATCCGCCAGTTGGCGGATGAGCGCAGTCGAAGGATCTATTGTTAATTTCATATCAGGATGCATAGGCACTATCTTTAATCTAAATAATCTCTTTCTTCTTCATTACTTTTTTCATGACAAAAAAAGTAATCAAAAAGTCACCGGCTACGTTACGCCGTGACTAGCCGTTGTAATAACCGAGCTTGCCCCTGGGAACTCCTCGGCACAGTGCTAACAGCACTATGCCTTCGTCAGACAACTCGAGGAAGCCAAGCCCGCTCGGTTCCCACAACATCTAATCAGGGCTGCGCTCCAGGCCGGGAGAAGCGCCATGGATGCTGAGCGAATGCTCTGCTAAATTTTGTAGCCAGCTAGGAAAGAGGCGATATCCATTTCTTTTTTGCCGATTGGGATAAGCTTATCAATTACTAAAATACCATCTGAGGTATAGAAGCCTAAACTTTTTGTGTCTTTCCAAATGTTTCCAACTTTTCCAATACCGTCAATGATGTGAGACTGGGTAATTATAACTTCAATATCCTTAATAGCCGTGCGGCTGCGAGGCCAAATCGCATAAGCTCTGATTTCTCGCTCCAAAACTAGGGCTGATTTGTTCCAATCTAGCTGAGAAGCTGACTTATCGATCATTTTGTCATAAGTAGCCAATGACTCGTCTTGAGGGAACGCTTTCATATTGCCGCTTAGGATTGCAGGCAGATATTCAATCACCATATCTTTGCCGATATTTAACAATTGATCGGCCAATCCTTGCTTGGTTTCAATGCCCATTAATTGGATGATTGATTGGCCATAAACTGGTCCGCTGTCCATGCCGGACGACAGGCTCATGACAGAAACGCCGGTCTCAGTATCGTCAATTAATATGGCACTTTCGATTGGCGTTGAGCCGCGGTGCAGCGGCAAAAGTGACGGGTGGATATTGATAATTCCGCGTGGGAAAAGGTCGATAATTGTTTGGGGAACGATTTTGCCGTAGGCAACTAGGACGCCAATTTCAGCACCAAATTCGGCGAT
>JAYVVJ010000042.1:0-2023 GCA_043787015.1 Candidatus Saccharimonadota bacterium
GGCGCGCCGGTTCACCTCGTTGGAGGTCGCCACAAATTACCCGTTGCGGCCTTGCGTCGTCTGCAAGTTGAGTCGGGTTAGTCGTTAGGGTCTAGCCCTGCGTTGCTGATAACTGCGTTTCATATTACTTTGCGCTGCCTCGAATTGCGGCTTAACCATCACGGCGATCTGGGTATTTTTTGTGCAAAGCTTAGCAATACTTGGTAGGATAAGTCTAAGTGAAATAAATGATACGTCAGCTAAGACAATGTCCGGGCTGGAATCAAGAACGACGAACGAAGAATTCTGAAGTTGTGATTCATTCGTCGTTCGTCGTTCGTCGTTCTTTATTCTTACGTCTCTAATATCAGTTTTTTCGTGTAGTTCAATCTGCGGATTACCGCGCAAACTTGGATGTAATTGTTCAGTGCCAACCTCAACTGCAATAACTTTTTTGGCACCGTGTTTAAGTGCGTAATCGGTGAAACCACCAGTGCTACTACCGACGTCTAATACTGTTTTATTATTGAAATCTAGTTTGAGTGCGCTAGCTACTGATGCCAATTTGAGGGCTGCCCGGCTGACATATTGTTCAACAGAACTTATAGTCACAAGATCAGTCTCATCGACCAAATTGCCAGGCTTATTTACGACTCGCCCATTGACCTTGATATGGCCAAGCTTGATATAGCTCTCGCCTTGACTGCGAGTTGCCACCAGCCCCAAAGCTACAAGCGCCTGATCAAGCCGTTGTTTCATGACTTTGCCTGAATTTCGAATTTCATTAATAGTATCTCCTTGATGTCATTCAAGCTTATTAAAAGTGTCATTCCAGCGAAAGCTGGAATCTCCTTACAATAATAGATCATCTGATAGATCTTTCCAGCTTGGATTATTTTTTTCTATAATCTCTATCTTCCAATCACGCTTCCAACCTTTTATGTTTTTCTCTCGACGAATAGCTGATTCTGGGTCATCATATGCCTCGTAATATACTAAGTGATGAACGTGATATTCTTTAGTGAAACCTGATAAAACTTCCTGCTTATGTCCACTAACTCTGTCGGCTAGATTACCAGTCATACCTATATATAGAACACCTCGTTTCCTGCTAGAAAGTATGTAAACGTAGTACTGTTTATTCATAGTAATTACCTGTTAGTCTAGGGAGATCCCAGCTTTCGCTGGGATGACAGACGGAGTTAGACCTTTACTCGTTCTCGGTAAGCGCCAGTAGCGGTATCGACAGAAATTAAATCACCTTGTTTGATGAAGGCTGGAACTTTTATAGTTATACCTGTTTCGAGTGTTGCTTCTTTAGTAATGGAAGAGCTGGTATCGCCTTTGACGGCATCTTCAGTATAAGTAACTTTGAGTGGCACATTCTTAGGTACTTCAACGTTGATCAAACGATCATCGAAGAACTGCAGACTTACTTCGTCGCCTTCTTTCATGTAGCCCATGCCGTCACCAACTAGTTCGCTATTTACTTCGAACTGCTCGAAAGTTTCACCATTCATGAAGAAGAAATTCGTGCCATCGTTATATAAATATTGCACAGTCATGTTTCGAACATCAGCCGTTTCAAGCTGATCATTGCCCTTAAAAGTCTTTTCCAAAACCTTACCATCAATAACATTCTTAATTCGAACGTTGACGATGGATCCACCTCGGCCCATAACCTTCTGGTTATAATCGAGTACACGGAAAGGCTGCCCTTCCCACTGGAAAAGCGTACCTTTTTTTAAATTTGTTATCGATAAAGCCATGTTTCTCCTTATTGATTTGGGATTTGAGATTGGTGATTGGGGATTTTTGCTCTGTTCGCTTTCATTAGTGCGAGTAGTAATCGACGACAAAATTCAATTTTCGAGTCCAGAATTTCAATCTCATCCTGATCAAGATAACCTAATTTACTCGATATATCAATTTGCGTATCAAGTTCAAATAGCGAACCCAAAGAATGGTGATAGAATTGCTGCTTTTCTTTGGCTGTTTGTCTGCCAAAACCTTCTGCAATATTGGATGGAATTGATATTGCTGA
>JAYVVJ010000043.1:0-11183 GCA_043787015.1 Candidatus Saccharimonadota bacterium
ACTTCAAGACCGGCTAATTCTTCCTTTAATTGTTGCTGTTTGGCTTCCATAGGTTTGATTATAGCTTAAATATGTAGTCATCCCAGCGAAAGCTGGGATCTAATCAATTAATCCGCATAATTCATATAATAATTATTGGGTCCCAGCTTTCGCTGGGATGACGATAGGAAAAGTTACTTTGTAACTTTAGTATTCTGTACTTTGGCTTCAGCCTTGGCGATCTTAGCTTCTTGGCGATTCGATTCTTTAGAAGCAGATGCAGCGCGCTTGTCTTTAGCAGCAGCTCCGGCAGCAGCACGAGCCTTGAATTTATCAACGCGGCCTTCAATGTCTAGGACACGCTCTTCACCTGTAAAGAATGGGTGAGATGAGCTAGTGATGTGAACTTTAACTAAAGGATACTCATTGCCGTCTTCAAACTTGGTAACTTCTTCTGTTGCGACTGTAGAACGTGTCAAGAAACGAAAACCATTATTAAGGTCTTCGAAGACTACTGGGCGGTAAGTTGTAGGGTGTAAACTCTTCTTCATAATCAGATTGCAATTATACACATCTGTTAACCATTGGTCAACAGGCTAGATTGATATTTTATTTACCCTTAGGCTTGTTCGAAAGAACTCAATCTGTTATACTTCGATAGTTAAATATTAAACAGGTTGGGAAACAATCCTCCTTTTGATCACCCGTGTAGGGCTCAATAGGCACCCAATCGAAGAGAAAGGACTCACACCATGGCTACTACTGTAGACATTAAAGATTTATTAGCATCAGGCGCACACTTCGGTCACAAAACCGATCGTTGGCACCCTAAAATGGCTCCATTCATCCACTCTAAGCGTGGCGGTACTCATATTATTGATCTAACTAAGACAGTTGTTCGTCTTGAAGAAGCTTTGGCTTTTATCAATCTAACAGCTTCTCAGGGTAAGCAAATCTTGCTAGTTGGCACTAAGCGCCAAGCACAAGAAACTATTAAGCAACTGGCTCTAGATACCAACATGCCATATGTTACTGAGCGTTGGCTCGGCGGCATGATGACTAACTGGAACACCATCAGCGGCCGTATCAAGCATCTTAAGGATCTTGAGAATCGTATGGCCAATGGTGAATTAGCTAACAAGTACAACAAACTTGAAGTTCAGCGCTTTCAAGAAGAAATCGACCAGATGAATACTATCTATGGCGGTATCAAGGAAATGAATTCTCGTGTCGGTGCTGTATTCGTAACCGACGTACTTACAGATGTAAATGCTGTTCGTGAAGCTAACAAGATGAAGATTCCAGTCATCGCTATCGTCGATACTAATACTGATCCATCACAGGTTAAATACCCAATTCCAGCCAACGACGACGCTATCAAGACTATTCAGTTAATAGCTGACTACGTCAAAGCAGCTATCGAAACTGGTAAGGCTAAGAGCAAAAAAGTCGAAGACAAGACCGAAACAGCTACACCAATCGTTCTAGCATAATTTTCGCACGTCATCCCAGTGAAAGCTGGGATCCAGTAATTAACAAAATAATAGATTAGATTCCAGCTTTCGCTGGAATGACAAGAGGAGTAAATATGGCAATCGATATTTCAGAAGTAAAAAGACTTAAAGACTTAACAGGTGTCGGTCTAACTGATGCTAAAAAGGCTCTCGAAGATGCCGCAGGCGACTTTGACAAAGCCCTAAGTGAAATGCGCAAAAAAGGCCTAACCAAGGCTGAGAAGCGCGGTGAACGTGAAGCTCGCAGTGGTATTGTCGGCACTTACAATCATGACGGCCGTATCGGCGTCTTAGTTGAATTAAACTGTGAGACAGACTTCGTTGCACGCAATGAAATCTTTACAGGATTAGTTAAAGATATTGCTATGCACATTGCTGCATCAAGCCCGCAATATGTATCTGTTGATGAAGTTCCAAGCGAAGATCAAGATAAGATCAAAGCTGAATTTACTGAAAAAGCCAAAAGTGAAGGCAAGCCAGCTGACATGATCGATAAGATCGTCGATGGACAGGTCAAGAAATACTTGGCTGAACGCTGCCTACTCGACCAGCCTTTTGTTAAGAATCCAGATCAGACAGTCGCTGAATACGTCAAAGATCATGCAGCTCGCCTGGGTGAGAATATCGTCGTTCGTCGATTTAGCCGAATAGCTCTTGGTGAAGTAGCTTAGAGCTAGGGTTTAGGGTATAGGGGACAGGGTTTAGGTTTAGTTATTAAGTAATACTTTAATATTGGCGTTTAGTTTGCGCTTTATATTGCATTAACGATAAACAGTGGTAATTTTCTTAGTATGCTTAATTCGTATAAAGAATTGCTAGTCTGGCAGAAATCCATTTATTTAGTGGAGCTATGTTACAAAGTTACCAACCAATTACCTAAAAATGAAAAATACGGTCTTTCCGGTCAGCTTAATCGTTCTGCAATATCAATTTCTTCGAATATAGCGGAGGGTTATAAAAGAAATGGGCGCGCCGAGTACTTGCAATTTTGTGGTATTGCTTCAGGTTCGGCCGCTGAGCTAGAAACTCAACTCATTATTGTATCTAAAGTGTACAACGACACTAAATACGTCACTGAATCTATGAATTTAGTGGAAGAAGTTCAAAAAATGCTATATGCTCTGATAAAGGGATTGCAGTCTAAACCCTGAACCCTGACCCCTTAACCCTAGGAGCAACGTGAATCCAAACCAAGTTATTTATGACACTACTACAAAATTAAGTGCAGCAGTCGATCATTTCAAAAGCTCACTAAATAGTTTACGCACTGGCCGTGCCGCTCCAAGCATGCTTGATGGCGTGATGGTCGAAGCGTACGGCGTGCCAATGCCGTTGATTCAAGTGGCGACCGTAACAGCCCCAGAATCTCAACTTCTACAAATTACTCCCTTTGATCCAAGTAATCTGCAGGCTATTTCAACCGCTATACGCAATAATCAGACACTGGGGCTTAATCCTTCTGACGATGGCCGTGTTGTGCGCGTACCAATTCCGGCTTTAAATGAAGAAAGACGCCGCGACCTCGCAAAGCAAATCGGTCAGAAACAAGAAGAAAGTATGGTAGCAATGCGTGCAGTTCGTCACGCCGCTCTGGACGCGATTAATGAAGCTAAAAAGAACAAAGAAATCGGTGAAGATGACTCCAAAAGATACACATCCCAAGTTGAAGAAGTCATGAACAAATCGCGTATGGAAGTTGAAAGCATAGCCAAGGCCAAAGAAACTGAGATAATGACCGTCTAGACAGAAGTATTTATCATTTCACATTTGGCATTTAACAAATTAATTACCATTTACCAATTAGTCTTTTAGCCCGAATTCCAACATGTCTGCTAAATGATAATTTAAAAAATAATTGTGAACTAGTAAATGACAAATCTGAAAATATTCTTCGTTGCCTGTAATTTAGTTAATGAATAATTATAAATTATGTCTTTTGATGTTCGTGCGGTAGCCTCTATAATAGAGTGATATGGGTATACTTTGGTTAATTATTGGGGTAATTCTATTTATCGGACTTGTAGTCATACACGAGTACGGTCATTTTATCGTTGCTCGTCGTAACGGTGTTGAAGTAGAAGAGTTCGGTATATTTTTTCCGCCGAGACTATTTAAATACAAAACCAAAGCAGGCTGGGATTTTACTATCAATGCATTGCCACTTGGAGGCTTTGTTAAGCTGAAAGGCGAGCATGATAGTGATACTGTAGCCGGAAGCTTCGGTGCAGCCTCACTTCTAGCTAAGAGTAAGATCATGATCGCCGGAGTAGCTATGAACCTACTTACGGCTTTGTTATTACTGACCTTTCTAGCCGTAGTCGGCTTACCTAAGATAATCGATAACCAGTTCACTGTAAAAAGCGATACCACTCTAGTTGCCAATAAAGTCCTAATCGCCGTTATAGAAAAGGGTTCGCCAGCTCAATTAGCTGGACTTAAAATTGAAGATGAAATCACAGCTTTAAGATTGCCTGGATATAGTCCTGTACCAGTTATGTCAGCCAAAAATCTGCCAAACATAACTAAAGATTTTGCCGGTAAAACCGTTGACCTGTTCTACACCAGGGACGGCACCGAATCTCAAACCAAACTTACGCTCTTATCTAAGGATGTAGTCGACGCTAGTATTAAAACTAATCAAGCAAAAGGTTATTTAGGTATCGTACCAACTGAATTGATTATTCAAAGGTCAACTTGGTCAGCGCCGATTGTTGCAGTCGGTGTATCAGCTCAAGTTACTGCGCTTACATTCCAAGGTCTTGGCCATGCACTTTCTGGCCTAGGAAGTGCCATAGCTGGAGCTGTAACTGGTAATAATGACGCAAGGCAAAACGGCCAAACAGCGGCATCGTCCCAGGTGTCCGGTCCTGTCGGTATTTTCGTAATTTTGAAGAACGGCAGCTTGCTAGGCTATGAATACATGCTCCTAATTATTGCAATCATCTCACTCACCCTAGCAATTATGAATATACTTCCAATCCCAGCCCTAGATGGCGGAAGGCTATGGTTGACTCTGATTTCTCGAGCCATCAAAAAACCTCTTAATCAGCGCACTGAAGAAATAATTAATGCTACCGGATTCTTGGTTTTAATAAGCTTAATTGTTCTGGTAACAATTGTTGATGTTAAACGCTTCTTCTAATCCAGAAACTACAGAAGTAGAATTGCCTCAGATGCCCAAGTCTAAGATTTTGCCTGTGCCTTGGAACCCATGGATAGCTGTGCTATTTATTGGTTTTGTATATTATTTTTCACAGTTTTTCAGCGGTGCCGTCGTAAGTCTTTACCCTTGGTTAATGGGCTGGAGTAGTTCGCAGACGAGCGTCTGGCTAAACGAATCAGTCCTAGCTCAATTCAGCTATGTACTTATTGCATTAACTTTCATGATAGCCTCGATCTATATCTTTCTTAAGAAATTTAAATCAAACTTTAATCTCATCGGCTTAGTTAAGCCTAAATTGAAAGATGTCGGCCTTGGCTTACTAGCAGCGCCGCTATACTACGCTGTCTTCGTAATCTCTGTTTATATAATTAGTTTTTTTGTTCCTAGCCTAGATATAAATCAGGTTCAAAATATTGGATTTACCGATATAGCTACTAATGCTCAGTTGGTGCTGACGTTCATAAGTTTAGTAGTTCTGCCACCGTTTGTCGAAGAAATAATGTTCCGCGGATTTCTTTACTCTAGCCTCAAAAAAGCTATGCCAAAGGTAGCTTCAGTCGTCATCACAAGTTTAATATTTGCCAGTGCACACTTGCCTGGAGGTGGTGCTGCCGGTTTGCTGTATATCGCAGCGGTAGATACATTTATACTTAGCTTGGTATTAATTTATCTAAGAGAGCGAACTGGAAGTTTGTGGGCTAGTATTACGCTTCACGGCGTTAAGAACGGCATAGCTTTTATCGCCTTATTCATTCTTAACGCCCGTTAATAGTTGCTCCGATGGCAGTTATTGAGTAATCTAGAATTAAGTAATAAACGAAAAGACATAAGAAGTTCATGAGATTAACCCAACTATTCACCAAGACTACCAAGAATGTGCCAGCTGATGAGACAGCCCGTAATGCTCAGCTTCTAATTCAAGCCGGCTTTATCCATAAAGAAATGGCTGGAGTTTACACCTATCTACCACTCGGCAAAGTCGTACTGGATAAAATCGTTCAGATTATTCGAGAAGAAATGAACGAAATAGGTGGTCTTGAAGTGAGCATGACAGCCTTGCAGGGCAGTGAAGTATGGGAAGCTTCGGGCCGTTGGAACCACGAAGTTATGGATGTTTGGTTTAGAACTAAACTTGTTAGCGGCACTGAACTCGGACTAGCTCCTACACACGAAGAGCCTCTGACCAATATCATGAAGCGTTTTGTCAGCAGTTACAAAGATTTGCCAGCGTATCCTTATCAATTCCAGATCAAATTCCGTAATGAACTGCGCTCCAAGAGTGGACTTATGCGGGGCCGCGAATTTTTGATGAAAGATCTCTATTCTTTCAGTGCCAATCAGTCTGAGCACGACGTGTTTTACGAAAAAACCATCGAAGCCTACCACAATGTGTTTAATCGACTCGGTATTGGCGATATTACTTACAAAACTTTTGCCAGCGGCGGAAGTTTCAGTAAGTATAGCCACGAATTTCAGACTCTGAGCGATGTCGGTGAAGATATTATCTACGTGCATGAAGCTAAGAAGCTGGCCATCAATCAAGAAGTATATAATGACGAAGTTTTGGCTAATTTGGGTATCACCAAAGAAGAACTAGTCGAGCGTAAAGCTGTTGAAGTTGGTAACATATTCACTCTTGGAAGTAAGTATTCCGAAGCTTTAGGATTAAATTTTACTGCTGAAGATGGATCAACTCAACCGGTTTTCATGGGTTCTTACGGTATTGGCCCAAGCCGATTAATGGGATTAATTGCTGAACATTTTGCTGACGACAAAGGCTTGGTATGGCCAGATGCTGTAGCGCCAGCTCGTGCCTATATCGCAAGATTAGGCGATTCTGAAGAGGTTATTCAACAAGCAGATGCATTATATGAAAGACTGATTGCATCTGGCGTGGGAGTATTATATGACGACCGAGAGCTGCGTCCAGGTGAGAAATTCGCTGACGCTGATCTACTCGGAATTCCTTATCGAGTAGTTATTAGTGATAAGACTGTTGCAGGCAATGTCTACGAAATTAAGGCTCGACAATCCTCAGATGCACAAGTAGTAGATTTGTCGACAGCCTTGAAAACACTAGGCGTTATTTAAGATTATTTGGTATAGTGTAATTACATTATTTGAGGAATGGACAGACGAACTCTAAGATTTTAGGGTAAGGGAAAGATAATGACCATGAAGAAGAAATTTAGACTTACATCAATAGGCGTACAGGAGCTCAAGACCGAGCTCGAATTTCTAATTGCCAAGCGTGCAGATCTTGCTGAAGCTATCCGATCAGCCCGCGAATTAGGTGATTTATCAGAGAATGCCGAGTATCAATCAGCCCGTTCCGATCAAGAAAAGAGCGAAGGCCGAGTTAGTGAAATCGAGAATATTCTAGCTAATGTTGAAGTTATCAAGAAGCCAACAGGCGGCAAGGTTCAGATTGGTTCTACTGTTAAACTTAGTGCTTCAGGCAAGACCAAAGAATTCCAAGTTGTAGGCACTGTTGAAGCAGACCCGCTTAACGGCAAAATTAGCGACGAATCTCCAATTGGTGTCGCTTTACTAGGCAAAAAAGAAGGTGATTCAGTTGAAATTACTAATCCGAACGAAACTACTGTTTACAAAATCGTCAGCATCTCCTAGTTTTTAAGTTCACGTAGTCATCTTGAGCGTAGTCGAAGGATCTGTTCGCATTTATCTAGACAGAATAATAGATCTCTCGACAAGCTCGAGATGACAACTGAATAATTGGCTAACAGATAAAGATTTAGCTATACTTGAAATCATGCAATGGCTTAATACTATAGTTGATGAACTACTTCAGAAGCATCCAGAAGGTGAAATTATAGTTTCATCTGGTGTTTCTCCGTCTGGAACATACCATCTTGGCACTTTACGCGAAGTTTTAACGGCTGAAGCTGTAGCTTATGAAGTTAAACGCCGCGGTCGCCAAGCTCGCCACATACATGTAGTTGATGATCATGACATTTTCCGAAAAGTACCAGTCGGTATTCCAGAAAATTTCAGCCAATATCTCGGTAAGCCGCTGTGTGAAGTGCCGTCGCCAGATGGCGGTCAGGGGTCCTATGCAGATTATTATCTAAAAGATTTGCTTGATGCTGCCAGTCCGCTTCATCTAGACATGGAAGTTATGCATTCTGAACAGCGCTACCGTGAAGGCTACTTTACAGATGTAATTGAGAAGGCTTTGGAAAGCGCTGACAAGATTAAGCAAATACAAGAAGATATATCCGGCCACAAAGTTGATGATCAATGGTCACCAGTTCAGGTTAATGAAGAAGGATATCTCAAGAAACGCCAAGTCATCAGTCTTGACAAGGAAGCTAAAACTTTGAAATTCATAGATGGCGATGGGCAAGAGCGCCAAATAGATTATTCACATGGAGATGTGAAACTTAATTGGCGCGTAGATTGGCCTGCTCGTTGGTCTATTCTGCACGTCAATGCTGAGCCTTTTGGACGCGATCACGCCACCAAAGGCGGCTCTTATGACACGGGCAAGGCAATAGTGGCTGAGATTTTCGGTGGAGATGCACCAATTCCAGTGCCTTATAATTTTATTAACCGCACTGGCGAAACTAAAAAGATGAGCAAAAGTGCTGGCGATACTATTACCGCATCAGATTTATTAGAAGTTTTGCCTTCAGAAGTCGTTTGGTTCTTTATACTTCGCTATTCGCCAGATAAGCAGTTATTCTTCGATCAGGGTGAGACTTTGATGCGTCTTGTTGATGAATTCGGTGAGCTATTAGCTAAGCCAGATAAGAATGATCTAGACCGTCAATTGATTAATATATGTCTGCACGGAATTGAAACCCCAACTGTCAGCCGAGTGCCTTTCTCACACCTGGTCGCAAGCTACCAAGCAGCGCTTAAAGACGAAGACAAAACTCTGGAGATTATTGGCCGCACAGAATATTCTGAGGTCGTTCGCGACGATTCTAACATCATTAAATCTGAACTGTGTTTCATCGCCGCTTGGCTTGATAAATACGCACCAGAAGACGTTAAGTTTTCACTGCTTGAGACGGTTAATAATCAAGAATTTAACGAAGTTGAACTGGCATTTATGGCCAACTTGGCAGGCGTAATCGATGGCGCACCAGAAAATGCTGATGGAGCATGGTTTCATCAAGCAATATATACATTCAAAGAAACCAGCGGCCTTGCTCCGAAAGAATTATTTACAGTTCTATATCGCGCCTTAATCGGCAAAACTTCCGGCCCACGCGCCGGCTGGTTCCTGAGCATGCTGCCACACGAATGGCTAATCAAACGGCTCCGTTTCGAAGCCTAAGCAGCATCAACTGCTTGCTGTAGATAAAATCTTACGCACCCAGCTCCGATGCCAAGTGTCTTTTCCAAATCGTTTCCTACGTACTTTTCGAGTTCTTTAGATTCACTCGAGATGTCTAACAGCAGAGACAATGTTTGATCAAGTACTAGGCTTGATAGATATGTCATGTGTAATCCATCCTTCAGGGATGCCGGACTAGTAATATTGAAACCATAATCAATACTTTGATAATAGCCAGTCTCTCTGTAGGCTTTCCATGCCAATCCAGCGCCTATGTATAAAGTCCTTGCAGGCCATTTATTTATCGGTGTTTCTATAATTAAATTGTTTGCTATATCTAGCATATGTTCACCAAGAAGAGTTTCTTTATCTAATAACATATGGGCGGCAGACAATCCGGTAGTGAATAATCCATTTTGTAATACATCAAAAGAAACTTGGTCTAAAGCCTGTTCACTTATCAAAGGCTCGGTTGCTTGAGGAATAATAAATTCAGTCATTTTATCCTTGTACGTTGCAATTAGTTTTACTCTCAGTTGATACTAAAATCAAGAAGAAAAGTTTGCTACAATCAATAAGTATGCAAATATCAGACGAACATTTTCAGAATTTAATTAACAAGGCGCTTGAGACTCTTCCGGGCGAACACGTCAAAAATATTGATAATGTCGCCATACTTTATGAAGAAGAGCCGACGCCGGAGCAACGGCAGCAATTGATGCTCAGGAACGATGAAACCCTGCTTGGGCTTTATGAGGGTACGCCGCTAAGTAAGCGGCAGGGCATGGATAGATTATTTCCAGATAGAATTACACTGTTCAAAAGCCCTCTGTGTAGTCGAAATGATAGTGAAGGCGCCTTACTTGAAGACATAAGACACACGCTTTGGCATGAGATAGGTCATTACTATGGACTTGACCACGATCGTATCGCTGAATTAGAAAAATAACAGAGTAAAATCAACCTAGAACTGTTACAATAGTGGTAATGGTTGAGTTAAAGTCGGTTTCAAAAGTCTATGGCAAAAAGCAGAATATTTTTACTGCTCTTAGTGACGTTAGTTTCAACATTCCAGATGGAGAAACTGTCGCGATAGTAGGCAAAAGCGGCTCAGGCAAAAGTACTCTTATGCATATTATCGGCGGTCTCGATCATCCAACTAGCGGACTTGTAAATGTAAATGGACAGATTCTCGGTGAGTTAAAAAGACAGGCTATGGATAAGTTCCGCGCCAGTGATCTTGGCTTCGTTTTCCAATCATTTTTCGTAGAAGGCAATCAGAATTGTTATCAAAATGTAGCCTTACCCCTTGAAATCACCGAAGTGCCAATTCGAAAGCGACGCGCCATGGTTGAAGAGGCCCTTGCCCAAGTTGAATTGTTAGACAAAGTAGATTCCAAAGCCAAAAATCTGTCTGGTGGACAGAAACAAAGATTAGCCATAGCAAGAGCAATAGTCACTAAGCCTAAATTAATCATGGCTGACGAACCTACAGGCAATTTAGATAGTGCTACCGGCGACAAAGTTATCGAGATACTTTTCAATTTGAATAAAACTCTAGGCGCGACTCTGATTATTGTGACTCATGATGAAGATCTTGCCGCTAAATGTAATATCAAAATTACGATGAAAGATGGCTTAATTGTATCTGTTGATAAATCAAAATTAGTAAAGGTAATGGATATATGAAATTCGTCGACACATTGAAGCGCAGTGGACGTAATTTGCGCCAAGCCAAGACTAGAACAATTCTCACAGCCCTAGCTTTGGCAGTCGGCGGCTTTACTTTAACTTTAACTCTTGCCGCAGCTAATGGCGCCAAGGATTATTCTAGCCGATTGATTTCTACTAATCTCGATCCATCATCATTGATTGTCGCAAAAGATAAGACACTTTTTGGCTCCGGTAATAGCGTTAATTCTTCGCCACAAGAATACGACACTTCATTAGCTAGTATCGGACCGAGGGGAGTGCTAATCAAACAGTTAAATCTAGATGACATTGCCGAAATTTCTAAACTTCCAGGAGTAGAAAGCATATTCGAAACCTACACAACTAGCATTAAGTACATTAGCGTCTCAGGATCCAAGAAATATACGGCCAATGCCGAAGCCCATAACTCTAAAATTAGTCATAAATATCTTGCTGGAACAGTCGAGCAAGACGTTAATTCTGGTAGCGTAATCATTCCTGATAGCTATCTAAGCCTACTAGGTTTCAC
>JAYVVJ010000044.1:0-2008 GCA_043787015.1 Candidatus Saccharimonadota bacterium
AGCACCGAAGAAAGCAAAACGTCGCGTAAAGAACCCTGAAACTTTTCGTGAGAAATCACTTAAGGCTACAGTAGCAAATGACAAACCACGAGTTAGTTCGAGAATTAAATCTCGAAGCGGTAAAATAACAAATCCTATTTGGAAACCAATCAAAAGCTTTGTTATCAAACTAAGCAAGATCCAACCGTTTAAGGCTATCTTCAAATTCTTTAGAGGAATTGGATTCATCGTTGCTCCAAAGTATGTCCGTACTAGCTGGGTAGAACTTAAACAAGTTACATGGCCGAACAGATATAAAACTAAACAACTTACAATTGCCGTCTTGATCTTCGCAGTTATTTTCGGGGTTACAGTAGCTTTGGTAGACTTCGGATTTGATAAGTTATTCAGACAAATTTTACTTAAATAAAGGAAAGATATTAATGACCAACAAACGATACGACACAAGCAAGCAATGGTATGCAGTGCATACCTACAGTGGTTACGAAGAAAAAGTAGCTGAAAGCATTCGTCAGCGTGCAGATTCTCTAGATATGAGTGACAAGATCTTCGCAGTATTAGTGCCTAAAGAGAAGATGATCGAAATCAAGAATGGTAAGCGCCGTGTTGTAGAGAAGAGAATCTTCCAAGGCTACGTCTTGGTTCAGATGAAACTAAGCGAAGACGCTTGGTATATTGTACGCAATACTCCATCTGTAACTGGTTTCGTTGGAAGCGGTACAGATCCTACTCCAATCGAACAAGATGAGATTGAGAAAATCCAGAAGCGAATGGGGCTTGAACAGCCTAAGCATAAAATCGACTTTAACATTGGTGAAGTTGTTAATATTATCGACGGTCCATTCAAGGGCTTTGACGGCAGTATCAATGAAATCGATGCGGCTAAAGGCAAGCTTAAAGTCTTGGTTAATATGTTCGGCCGCGAAACTCCAGTTGAGTTAGACGGTTTACAGGTTAAAAGAGTATAGACAACAGAGGCGATTTATTGTAAACTTAAATACGTTACGCACCTAAAGACCAGTAGCTTCACTGGTCGTGCAAGAAAGATTGGACAAGAAAATGGCTAAAGTAGTAAAAGCGAATTTAAAGATGAAACTCCGTGGCGGACAAGCCAATGCAGCGCCTCCAGTAGGTAGCACGCTAGGTCAGTACGGTGTTAACATGATGGATTTCATTAATCCATTCAACGAACAAACTAAAGATATGATGGGCCAAATGGTCACAGTTCATATAGAAGTGTACGAAGACAAATCTATGGCTTTCCGCGTAGTTGGACTACCAACTGATGATCGTATCCGTGCCGAACTAGGCATTGATAAAGGATCAGGTCGTCCTAATACCGAAAAGATTGCTAAGAAGCTCACAGTAGCTCAACTTACTAAGATTGCTGAAGATAAAGCTAAGGACATGAATACTGAAGATGTTGAATCAGTTAAGAAAATGGTCGCTGGCACAGCAAGAAGCATGGGTGTGGAAGTTGAAGGCGGTAAATAATGCCACATCATTCCTTAGAAATTCATAGTATTGAACCGCATGTACTTAACTATGAAACTTTAAGTAGCGATTTGTCTTTTCATGACTGGAACCACATTGTTGGAGTTAAGATGCATAATTTAGGAATAGCACAGAAACTAGGGGATATTACCTTACAAAAGTCAGATCAAACTGACATAGATGCATTGCACAGAGCATTTCCTGATCATCACAAAGCTTACGTTCATGATAGAAATAGCGAATACGTATCAGTGGATTTAAATAATTAATTTGCGGGAGGCCTAAGAAGCCGTCACCACCGCGAAAGGAATCATATGGCAGTAAGCAAGAAGACAAGTAAAGTAACAGAAGTCCCAGAAGAAGTATTATCAACAGAAAATGTTTCTACTGAAGTAGTTGAAACAGTTGCTGAAGTTAAGGTAGCCAAGGCCGGCAAGCGCAGCGCTAAATCCCTTGAAGTGGCAGAAGCTAAGGCTGAGAAAGAAGACCGAAAAGCTTCTAAGGCTGAAGTTGA
>JAYVVJ010000045.1:0-2005 GCA_043787015.1 Candidatus Saccharimonadota bacterium
GGTGGCGGCTACCCGGTGCAGGGCCGGGGCATCAATAACGCCGGCCAGCTCACCGCTTACGCGCTGGCCTCGAATCTTTATTATCGCGCGTGTGTTTTCAAGAACGGCGCGTTGCGCGATCTCGGTGTCGGCACCAATGGCAGTTTTCCCCGGCGCCTCAATGAGGCGGGGCAAATCATCGGCCACTTCGACACCGACTGGGTTAATATTTCAGCAGTAGGCCTATCTGTGAAAGGTCGTCCAAGGTAAGTTTCGCTAGCTACGAAGTCGATCGGTGCTGTCCATTGATGGCTAGTAGCATCGCCGACATCTAATTGGCAGCTCACGGCTGGCATTTTGTAATGATCGCCAAGCCAAGCTAGGTTCTTCTCCGAATAATCAATCATTCGTGGTTCAAGGTCAGTGCCGTAGGCGTGATAGCCCATCAGGCCAGCTTCTTGCAATAAGACTCCTGTTCCACAGAAGGGATCAAGGATAGTTTGCTCAATTACTGGCCGAGGAATTTCGCTACCGGCAGGAATGTCACAAATAGACTTCAATAAGTCCTCAGGTAGTTTACCGACGGATAAATTTACTATCACTTGAGCTAATTTAGGGGGCAGCATTCCGACTCTTGCGTCTCGTTTTGGTCGTTCACGGTCGCGATAGGTGTAGGAGTTAATATCCTGAACTTTGATGGTCTGAGCGATGATAGTTTTGTCGCCGTCTTTGATAATGATGAGTTCCCAGCCGGTAATGCCAGTCAAATGATTGTGTAATACTTGTGCGCTATTGAGCTCTAATTCTTTGTTGGGTACTAGACGAACTGAGCGGCCAGTCTTTCGAATAACTTTTTTAAGTGATAGTCCGCTGGCTTCTAATTGTCGAACATTCATTTCGAAGCCGATGACGCTTAGTCCAAGCTGCATTTTCCCCTCAGGCATTGACTTGGAATGTTCAGGCGCTGCTGTGCGGAGGAACTTCTCAACTTGATGCCAATCTGTTGTATCTAGAGTGGTAAGTAGCTTACAGAATTTAATTGAGCCACCAAGCCGATCGAAAGCTAGCAGGCAAGGATCAACATCGACAACTGCCGAATGTTCGCCAACAAGACGAATAACAGATGAGCCATAGAGGCTTTCTAATTCAGCTAGGCCAATAGCCGGCTGACGACCGAGAATCATAACACTTTGCATATACCTAGTATAACCGCTAGCTTCGACATACAGAAACTTAGCTATATAATCTGTCATTCCCGCGAATGTGGCCGTTCGAGGCTCTGAGGAGCCCTCAGGCTCTCGAAGAGGAATCCAGAAAATCAATTAACATATGTCATTGATCATGGAACATAGATGTATCGAGTAACAAGTATCATGTAGCCCGAATTCCAAACCTCTGCTAAATGACACATGTTAATTCTATGCAACCTGCTACATGCTCAATGTCACATGAACTTTCTGGATTCCCGTTTTCACGGGAATGACGCGGTCGGTTCGAGTATAATAGAAAAATGGCTTTCAAAAATTATCTTGTGAGCAGGTGGAAACTCATACTCAATATTGTTACACTGCTGGCTCTAGCTATTCTTATATATTCTATTCGCGATCAACTTGCGGCGACGTTTCAAAACTTAGGTAACGTGAAGTTATGGGCCATACTGCTGATGATACCCCTTGAATTCATAAATTATCATGCTCAAGCAAGGCTGTATCAACGCTTATTCGCCATAGTTGGCAATCATTTGTCCTATAAGCGCCTGTTTAAAATGGCGCTCGAACTTAATTTCGTTAATCATGTATTTCCTAGCGGTGGTGTAACAGGTATATCGTATTTCGGAGTTAGACTGCGTGACGGTAATAAAATAACCGGCGGCAAGGCTACTTTCATTCAGATAATGAAGTTAGCCCTAACATTAGTAACCTTCGAAGCTTTAATCGTTTTCGGTTTATTAGCACTAGTAATCGTAGGCAAGGCTAATAATCTGACTATTCTTGTAGCTGGCTCATTATCGACTCTGTTATTTGTT
>JAYVVJ010000046.1:0-2003 GCA_043787015.1 Candidatus Saccharimonadota bacterium
ATGGGCAACCTTAGAATCAGACAGATACCGTTCGCGTACCGAAAGAATGGCTGGCGATATAGATCCGCTAGCACTGTATCAACGCGAAGGGGCAATTGAGATAGTTCGCCCTGGCATAAACGTGCAACCATCCTCCGATATAAAAACATTAAAACAATTCGGTGGGTCGTTAGCCGCGACTGCACAGAATGAGAGTTTTATAGAAGCTCAGAAAAGAATCAATACCGGCGAAAGCCTTAACAAGGTTCGCCAAGAAACAGGTTGGTTTTTAGGCGTAGATAATAAATGGCGGTTCGAGATAAGTGATAAAGATGCAAAACTTACACAGTTGGCACAAGACAATATTATAGACCCTGTGCCAGATAAAGGCCTGTCACTAGAAGAAGTTATTGACCACCGAAGATTGTTTGAAGCTTATCCATTCCTGAAGAATGTAGCTGTCAGATTTGGAAAAGAGGGTAAAGGCTTAGGATACAGTAGTGTGGGTATAATAGAGATAGGGAAAAATACACCCAACCCGTTATCTACAATATTGCATGAGATACAACACAGTATTCAACGCTTTGAGGGATTTGCTACAGGCGGTTCTCCAGATATGATGATAGGGGAAAAGTTAACTGAAGAACGTAATGCGCAAATGGGGTTATTGCAAAAGGATTTGGTGGACACTACGAAAGGAAAAGGTGATATTTCACCTATCAGGAGAAAGATGGCAAAGCTTTTCTATGAAAACTCTTATGGCGCCTATCGTAGGTTACTAGGTGAACAAGAAGCAAGAGACGTACAAGCTAGACAAAAAATGTCTGCCGAAGAACGCAAAGCTGTAGAACCAGTCACGATGAATGCCACAGATGCTATTATCGTATTCGATAACAGGCAAAATCTATCGGAGGAAGCAAATAAGTCTGCTGCCTGGTCGGCGACGAGAATCTCGTCGCTGGTAATTAAACGTATGTATAAGCCAGCCCTTGCTACTTTTATCAAGCCCGTTGATTTTTTGACCATCACGACTGTAGACGCTGCACATGTAGAGCGTATCGAAAAAAAATCTTACGAATTGAACCCTAAAAGGATAGCGAACCTTAATTTACAACCTATGACGTTGTGGGGTTATTTGAAAGGTAATACCTTTAAGGCTGTAGGGCATGAGGGTCGCCATAGAATGGTAGCTTTGATGAATGCTGGAGTTACTCAAGTCCCGATAGTTCTTATCCCTGTAGATGAGTACCACTATGAATACAATACGCTTCTTGATGAGCTACCAGTTATAGATAAACCTATTATGCAAAACTTAACTATAGTCAGCCAGCATAATGATATTTCATTTACAGTACCTGAAGCCGTAGAAATATCCAGTGAAAATAAACACCTCATAAGTAGTGTCTATGGCAGGAAAGACGCAGACATAGCGTTCTCGGTAGCTGATATAAAGAAGTTGATACAAGAACCGCCAGGCGCAGAACCTTACACGCTAGACAAGTTTGCCGACCAGTTCCAATCTTTAATAAAACAAAAAGACAGAGCTTTAGAGGATGTATATAGTATAGCACGAGGACTTATAACCAGTGTTAAATCTAACCCTGAAAAGTTTCTTCCGACTGCTACAGAAGACACCATCAGCTATGAGCAGTATCTGATGATGCCAGATGGTACAACCTATGACCCCAAAAAATTGGAGCACTCCAACGCTAGTGATTTAACTATTTCAATTTATGCTGCGGTAAAAGATGGTTCGATTAAACAAGCTTTAGCACTAGAAGCTAAAGAACTCAATGAAACTCGGAAAAAAGATTTGCTAAGCTTGGCTAGTTATCTAGACAGTAATGTAGATTATACTATAGCCGAACAAGCGATGATTCTTGATGGTGCGAGAAAATGGGGTTACAAAACAGAGCAAAAAGAAAAGAATATAGAAGTTACTATGTTAGCTATTACCGATAAAAACAGAATTGCCGTACCAGTTGTTGACGGCGTAACAGCATCTTTAATAGCGGAACAATTGA
>JAYVVJ010000047.1:0-23529 GCA_043787015.1 Candidatus Saccharimonadota bacterium
CGCCTTCGTCCGTGATCTTGTATAGACCATTAGTCCAGCGGATAACAGCTAGCTTGATATCAAATAGCTCTTCTAGGCCTTCAGTCGCACCGGACTTGAGGGCCGTTCTAATTCTTTCAAAGTTGAGATGACTAGCAACAACTGTCTTGGGACCCGAAGGGAACAGGACGACTATTGATGTATCTGTGATTATAGTTGGGAACATTTTTTCTTACTTTCCGTTGTTGTATATTGTATTTACGTACTGGGCTAACGAATCAGGCCAAGCAGTACTCTTGAGATAACTTGTTCCGTTGCAAAAGATTTCAAGGTCTTTCAGCAGCGGATACGCTGTCTCCACTGTAGCAACCGTCCTACTTATCTCTGATGCCTGCTCTATTATATCAGTACTCATTGTCTCTAAGATAGTCTTGTATCTATTTTTGACATCCCAAGCGAAGGAATTGGCTAGCTTGTTAGCCTCTTTTAAGATGTCAGCTACTTCAGCTATGTTTTTATCTTCGACCTTGGTGAAGAAAGTTTCCTGTAAAGCTCTGTCCTTGCTAGTGCTGTACTGTGGGTACTGAGTATGAAGATAAAATGAGACTAGTTCATCTCTTTTATCAAAATTTGCTATCAACTCTTTTGCTTTGACAGCTGCCCAGGGTAGGAATTCGATCCAACCTGATCCAAGTTTATCTTTCATTTCAGGACGAATCCCAATTATAGGCGTAACCGTAGTGTCTAAGCCTATATGAAATAGAAGATTTAGATACTTATTCTGTTCTTGTGTTTCTGTTTGAGGCAAGAAGTTGAATAAGATTATATAAGGACCAGAGCCGTTTTCAAGATCTATCTCGCATGGTTCCCAGTTGGTAGAAGCAGGGTACTTGTTGCACTCGTACTTCTGTATCACAGAGAAGGCCTTAGCCTTAGCCTTTGTGTTCACTGGAGCTGTACCTTTTACTCTAGTCTGCCTGGGAGGTAAGATTGTATCGCTAATCTTATGGATCGTTATACCAGTTAGCTCATTGAGCTTACAATACTCTTCTATTCTGGCGTCAAATGAAACGGAGGAGTTAGGATCTGTATCATCTATTATCAGAATACTATAAGCTTGATTAAGCGCAACAGAATTAGTTTGTCTCCATTCAAGAACTCTTTTCAACCATGAATTAGTGACGTCATTCTTCATTATCGTTAGATGCAAAAATGGAGCTTTAGTTCTCCATTGTGGAGTTTTGTCATCTGTTGCTCTTTTGGCAGTAGAAGCGAGGTAACGGACTTCGAGACCTGCAGGGAGATTCTTCTTGAAATCGAAATCACTCATCTGTAGATTATGTCCTTGCCATGTTCTAAACGAAGAAGAAGCTAAACGAGCTACTATATTATTTCTACCTAATGGCCCTGAAGCTTTTTGAGTATCTCGATAAAGATTGCGAGCCTCCCAGACATTTTGGCATGCGTCAAACTGTACTTTTAGCGTTGACAGAATCTCATTTCTAATCTTATGTAGTTTTCTATACAGTGACTGACGAGTTACGTCCGTGTATTCAAGTGATTCGCGAGAAGCACTTACGCTTAGCTCACCTATTTCGAAATGAATATCGATTCCATTTTCTAGTAACTCTCTCGCCTCAGCCTTTAGGTCCGGAAGACTTGCTTTTTCAATTGGATAAGGAATGTTACCCATGACAGCGATAGGACCGTTACCATAGGTCTTGCGGATCTTCCAACAAGAAGGCACGGTTATCGCTCTTCCAGAGGGTAGTACTTTCTCTTCAGGTAATCCTTCAAGAATATACTCAAGTGCTGGGATAGTGACATTGCACTCAGGGGCCGGGGAGAAGTAAGGGAACATTTTCTGAACCCGTTCTTTGATAATGTCCACGTCGTTAGCTCTAATAGCTATTTGGATCTCGACGCCGGTCTCGTCAGAGGGTACAGATTGCATCTCGTTGATCTTGCCAACGTTGGTCTCGTCGATATACGCGACATAAGTAGTCTTTAGACCCTGACAGTAACTCACTATAGTAAAGGTATTACTGTAGGAGAATCCTGCTTTGCAGCCGAGTCCTAACTGACCTACTACGCTGTTGCTTGAACGCTTAGTTGAAGCGCCATACTGAGTATAAACTCGATAGACTTGATCGCGAGTGAGTCCGTTACCGAAATCTCTGATACTTAGAGTAGCATCCCAGCGAGTAGGTACTGTTACTTTTATTGGTCGTTCTGGACATCCAGCTTCGATGTGTGCGTCCCAAGCATTAGTAGTGTACTCGCGCACAATAGCTAAGAACTTATCTGAGTAAAGCTTGTCGCGCAAAATAGTTAGTACGTGCGCTTGATCATTAGCTGAGATCCCGAAGGCACCCTCTGACAACACACCAGTAGATTCAATGTTTCTTATTGTTTCATTTAGTTTCATAATATCTCTTCTTTGAATTTAGTGAGGTGGCAGAGCCACCATTATTTATACGTAGACCCAAAGGCCATTTTCTAATTTGACCGAAGGGAGTTCAATCTTTTCTTTAAGGCTCTGAGTGTATTGGCAAATGGAGTTATTGATTTTATTATCTGATAGCTTGTGCTCTGCAAGATAAAACATGCTTGTATTTATATCTACAAAGACTATTGTCCGCACTGCGCCCCAGCACCAGTAAGCTACTCTGTGGATCTCGTCAGTATATTGTTGCTTAAAAAGAAGGAGCACTTTCTCTTCTTCAAAGCCACAGTATCCTCTTCCAATAGGGAGCATTACTTGGCTACCCATGGTATCTCCTCTAACCATTCTGTTATGTTTGCTCTTAGACCTGTTTTATAACATTCGTCATCATCTTCACTATGCTTATAATCTAATAAGCCAAACTGATAACCTTGAACTGTGATAAGAGAAACAAGCTTATTGATATAAGCTTGTTTCAATTCCTCTGCGTCGTCTGCAATTTCATTCTCTAGTCTCAATTACTTCCTCCGTTATAAAATAACTATCTGGCAGAGCCTCTGGCACGCGAGCTATACGTAGACATGCGTTACGTAGTCTTTCGACCAGTAGGGGATTTTCCCTAAGTGCACGTTGACCAGCGGCCTTTCCTATCTCAATACCCGGAAGCAAAGGCACAGCTTCTGTCTCAGCCGTCCATTGGACTTTGGTCTGTCCAGCACTGTGCCTGAGAATACCTAGGTCCTTAGCTAGTGTCTCGATATCATAAACTGGGTCGAAACCCTTTCCGTACAAAAATGCTAATTCGATATCTTCTTCTAAAGGTGGACCAAAGCTATTCTTGAAGATACGAGCGCGCATAAGCGCTGCTCCTGGCATGTCTGGAACGCCATCCTTCCTAGGGAGTAGCTTAACTCTTAGTCTAGAATAATATCCAATCGCTTTACCTCCAGGCGTGGTTTCTGGATTTCCAAACATCTGACCAGGGTTTAATCTGATTTGATTAATGAATACCAAGGTGGTTCCATGCACAGCCACTTCCTTAGATAGTGTTCTGACTGCCTTTGAGATGATCTTAGAAGCCCCACCTACCTGATCTTCACCAGCATTCTTTCGCATTTGAACTTCAGTTTGCATTGCGTCAACAGAATCCACCACTGCCATGTCAATAAGACCTGACTTTAGAATATCAATTAGAAATTGAAGTGCTTCTTCAGCAGTATAAAATCTTTTCCAAATGAGCTGGTTCATATCAATCCCGAAACCTTCAATGAAACTACGTTCCAACGAATGCTCTAGATCTACGATGATATCTCGCTTGTTCATTATACCCAATGTCTTTCTATGTTCTTGCCTTTGGGCTATCCAGGTTAATGCTAAAGATGTCTTAAGCGATCCTGTATCTCCAATGATCTCAATCATACGGCTTGTTGGAACGCCGCCCCTACCAATAGCACAATCGAACTTTGTAGAGCCCGATGTAATGAAATCTACGTTACCATAGTCTTCACTACTCATGTCTGAACCAAAATCCTTTGTTAGTTTTTCAAGGATCGAATCAATTTCTCCAACTCCGGTTGGATTCTTAAGATCTAATTTCGCCACTCGCTCTCCTGTTCTCGTTTATTGCATCTATAACTATTCGCCAACAACTCTCTAAGCTTAGTTCCTTCACGAACTCATAGATTTGAAATTCTTGTTCGGATGGTGTGCCGTAGTTTTGACAAATCCGACTATATGCCATATGTCCACCACCGTGCATCTCAAGGCATAATGCTCTTAAATCAATATATTTAACGAACTGCTTTACAGTACTTTCTGGTATTTGAAGGTTGAAAGCGCCAAGAACATGCTCCTCCCACAAGTACTCTATTTTCTTATAGTCATAAAGGTATTGCTTTAAACCAGTGACTATGTCGCCAATATAAGCCTCAGGAAAATCATGAGCTGCGCATTGAGCAACTAATAATGCTGAGTCATCTTCGATAACTATCATTTGAAGAAAGCCATCTGCTTCACACCAATAGAAGTCTTGACAGACATGATGGCTGGCAAGCATGGTACATAGTGCAAGATGCTGTATTAGCTTCCAGTCAATGTGTCCGTTAAATCTACAAATATTTGCAGTAGATGTTTTTATATCCCGTTCATCAATGAACGTTAGAGTTGGTGATAAATACCATATCTTGTGGCCTTGGCTGGTTGCTGAATCGTAGTCATTGTTTAGTTTAGCTGTTAGATTCATCTGATTCGTCCACTGACACGGGGCTCACAGTTGTTCGCTTAGTCTTTTTAAGAATAGTGACAGTGGGCTGGAACTGCAGCGCAGAGAGTTCAGCTTGTAAGTCTCTGACAATATCTCGTAGTGAAATAGCTTCTGTTCTGATCTGTGCAAGTTCTGTCTCGACTGATTCACAAGCGT
Source organism: Candidatus Saccharimonadota bacterium (assembly GCA_043787015.1). Lineage (GTDB taxonomy): Bacteria > Patescibacteriota > Saccharimonadia > Saccharimonadales > UBA4665 > JAYVVJ01. The sequence goes on from JAYVVJ010000047.1 coordinate 4,845, forward strand.
CTAGTCGCCGCTTGATAGTACCTATAGCTATGCTTGCTTGCTGGCGGATTTCGGCCGGTGAATTCATGACCAGAAACTGCAGAGCAGTATAGGGATCATTGAGTGTCTTAGTGTTCTTTGTCGGCATTGTTATCCCCAATTATTGTAAATTTGTTTATCTAAACTTCTTGTTTTTCAAAATCCAATCCGCGTAGAAGGCATCTATTTCTTTTTCGGTTTGAAGGGTTGTTGGCGTGGATTGTATCTTACAAAAGTGAGAAGGGTTTACGTTCTTACTCACGTGCCAGCCTTTACTAATGTAGTGAAGGTCTTGGTCTATTTTGATAATTCTACCGACCTTCTCCCGCATTGACCTACCATTCATAGTCACTATAAAGATTAAATCGCCTACGTTGATTTCTTGACCTACTCTGTCTTTCATCTTTTCTTTCTCTTAGTTTCTTCGATTAGTGTATTGGCCAAAGCTGAATTCAAAATGTAAGGATCTTTAATCTTAATCATATTTTTGGATTGCTGAGTCCTACTCGTATGAATATTTAGATTAGTTTCATTTAGATCAAGCTCTGCGCCCCATCTCAAAGAGTAGACACAGAGTAATTTATCTTCTTTCACCTGTATATACTTTGACGTAGTCGGTGGCAGGTTCCAGACGTAGAGTGGATTGATTCTTTTAGCATTTATCACTACCGCTTTTACACAGCACAATAGTAAGTTCTTATCAGCGCACCACACGAGATCGTAATCGTACAGGTCATGTCCAAGTACATCTTTATACTGGGCGGTCATCTTTACCTCTCTTTGTCTCTTCATATTCAAGAAGAAACAATATGTTGCAAGCACAATGTGCTAAGTGACTCTTACCAGTCTCTGGATCGCAGGTTTCGCCGCCCCACCATGCAAATAAATGTCGTAAGGCGCTGGCGTAGCAGCGAGACCAAGCCATACCAGGCTCCCAGTTACGGTCAGGATACTTTTTCAAAGCAATTGTAAGGACTTCTGCTATTCTTTGCAGAGGTACTACTGGTAAGAGATCTAGTCGGTTCTTATTACCGTCGTGACGTATAGTAGTAGTCTCGGGATCCTTGACTGTTACTTCCTTAGAAGTCGGGAATCGAGTCATAAATGCGTATTCTTCCTCTGTGAAGGTAACTGCTATTGAGTTTGTCTCGACTGGTGTGGCAGAAGTAACTTCTTCAAAGACAAGAGATGATAATTCAGCTAGACGCTTAACCGTCTCTTCTGGTGTTTCTATTAGTTTTTCTGGTGGCCACTTAGTTCTTTCAAGCATTATCTTTTCCTTTAGGATTATTTATAGACCAAGACCTAATGATTTTAGTATCTGGATTGTAGAGACAAAACTCTACTTTACCGGCGATGACTGCATCTCTGATCTTGCGTTGAACTTTATTAAGATCAGAACTACCTGTTTTAACTTCTAACAGCACTATGCTCATGATCTCGTCCTCTAGTCCTGATCTAACATTGTCTGCGCCAGCTAATACAAGGAAGTCTATTGGGTCGCCCATGTGTCTGAAGTCTCTGGACATCCATCTATTCTGTAAGAGAGGACTAAAGGTTTCTCCATCGAAACCTTTATTAACGACTTTAGATTTTTGAACAGCGTCTTCTCGAATAGACTTTGCTTTTAACGCGAACTCTGCTTCTAACTGTCTAGTGCGTATGAGTAGTTGTTCGGGAATACTGTCTTGCAAGACCCTCCAATTATCACGGAGTTCCCTGCAGGTATCCATGAGCTCAGATCTTTCGCGCTCGTAAGAGCTTACTTGTTCATTGTGATACTTTGTGCATTCTGCTAACTTTGCTTCTGTATATTTAAGTGCTTGGCTTGTGTTATTATAGCTTTTGATCCAGGTGCTTAGTTTGATTTCTGCGTTTATATGAAATATAAGGAGTGTAACAAATGCTACTAATAAAATCCAAACCATTATTCTACTTCGGCTATTAACTTACACCATGTTTTAAATTCTATTATTGACATATTATTTTTCATCTGGTTAACACGTTTATGCACCCATTGGATGTTGTCTGGAATATAGCCTTTTAGACTATCAATTCGATCTAAAGAAGCAGTTGTTTCGTCAATTGTATAGCGCGGACCAAAGAAAATAGGTACTTTACTTAAAGCACATAAATTTTCCTGCTTTTTAAATAGCTCCCATGCTTCAATTATAGTAATATTGAATTCTATTTCTCTATTCTTTGCATCGTATTTCATTCTTGACCAATGTGAACCGGCTATATCTTCGTAACCTTTCCAATCGCCTTTATGTCCGCAGCCACAAGTTTTAATTCTTTTAGCTTTAAGATCTGAACTAGCAACTTTAGAAAGACCGTTACATTCGCAAATACAATTCCATATATGTCGTCTGTTCCTATCTTGATGTGATAGACTATGTACAGTAAGTTTACTAAAAACTTGACCAGTTAAATCTTCATATTTACTTTTCTTGAATTGCCCATTTTCTTTTTTTTCCAAAGGACCTCCTGCATGGCCTATATTGTAACACGTCAAAGTTTATACCCGCAAGCAGAAGTTCTCTGTACTGGAACATTTAACGTCATGCACGCTGGGCATGTTGAGCTATTAGAATTTGCTTCTAAGCACGGTAAAGTTACTGTCGGGATAAATGGGGATGAGTATCTGCAAAAGAAGTATGGCACGTATGCCATACCTCTTTTGCAAAGAGCGTATGTTCTCCGCTCTTGTAGATACGTAGATAAGGTCGTTTTCTTTAATGAGGATGATCCTAGTGCATTAATAAGAAAGCTACGACCACGATATTTTGTCCGAGGACCGGATTATCTAGGAAAGATCTTACCAGAACAAGATGCTCTAGAAGCAGTTGGTACAATTCTTCTTCTCCATAATGTGCAGAAAATCAATAGCAGCTCTATGATTGCTCTAGGGGCAAAACCTGTCGGTCCTGTGTCTTAGGCTCTTTAAAGCTATTGTTTATCTTTAGTGTATCATAGAGCTTAGTCCCTATCTCTTGTCTAGCTGCTTTACTTATCTTTAGATCTTGATGGAAGCATATGATCTCTAAGAGAGCCGCGCAGAATTGCACATTATTCTGATCGGTCATTGTCTTGTTGACGTATAAGATACGATTGTCATAGTCGACTTCGAACGTGTCGCTGTCTCTTTGACAAACATTATAAGGTACGTTGCAGACCATCATGATCTCTGGGATATCGATTGTGTTCATGTGTTTGTTCTTCCAATAACTTTCAGATTCTTTCTGAAGATATTTAATCAAAGCATCTTTATTTAAGTTAGATCTATCGGCGGCTAGCATTAAGAACTCTTCTAAGTTCATGGGCTTCCCTTCATCATTTAGAAAAGAACTCATCTCGTACTGTGGGTCCCAGAACATATCCACTGCAGACAAGAATGCTTCGTGAATGTATTTCTTTACTCTTGTCAGAGGGTGTTGAAGATGAACGTAGTCTTCAACGACTTGGCGAAAGACGTGCACTGCTATCTTAGTTAAATCTGACGCCTCGACTGGATCAAAGGACGTCGTCATCGTCAGAGTCTTCGGGGTCGTAAAGATTTAGCTCAGTTGATGTATATTCGAGATATGTCTCTAAGCTTTCGTGACCGACTAGGAAGAGAATAAAGTCTCTGCCTACTGCTGTTTGCACGCAAGCTTCGAATTTCTCTAAGAACTCATTTGCATCGTCTGACCAAAGATCTGACTGATCTCTTTGATCGCTAGCGAAAATGCTAATGAATTCTTCTAGTGCTGCTGCGTTGTCTACGATATCATCGTGGAATTTTGTTAGTGTCATGTTGTCCTTTGTACCAATGTAAAGTTAAGACCAGGAGGATTTCTGCCATGGCGGCGCCGATAACGGCGGTTAATGTCTTAGACATTACGCCCAGAAGAGCCCAGATAGAAAGGCCAGCTAGAATGTCTGTAAGTAGTTCATTCTTCATGGCTAGTCGCTTTGCCCAGAGTGGCCATTTTGTGAATGTCATCAATAGTGAAATCCATGTAAGGACCCCTAAGAATATGCCGTTAATCATTATGTAATCTCATGATACTTCATCTCCATGTTCTGACTCATAATGATTTGCTCTAAGCACTTACGCACTTCGATAAGGGTGTCTCTGCGTTCTTTCCAGAACTCTTTTAGCACCTTTGAAATGATTAGCTGAATTGAGACTTCATCAAAGTATGTCTCGGCTAATTGATCTAGAATGGGCGCTGCGGGTCGTTTTGCGTTCTTGTCTGCATAGTTGTAGACAAGCTTAGCAATCACTGTTGCTTTCTCTCCCTCGGCCTTAGAGTTGAGAGTGCTATTATAAGCATTACATACAGAGTAAAAGTATGATGCTTGCTGCATTTTCTTTGCAACCTGAGCAAATAAGCTTCTGAGTTCTAGTGGCGTGGGATTATCTGGTACGTTGATCGTTAAATGGTCAACCCACTCCACCAAAGTACGATCATAGAATTGAACTTTCTCCATAAAGAGATCGGTTAAATTCTGATGGCTTTCAAAGCCAGGAAGTATCTTATCTAATAGAATATCTGGAGTTATAGATGCTATAGTTTCCATGTGTTATTGAAAGGCAGGGGATTTCTCCCCTGCCTTTTCTCTTACCAGGTTTCTGTACGAGCCATCGAGGGACGCTTGCCGGTTGCCTGGCTGGCCCCCGTTCTAGCGGTAGCCGAGGCTCCACGAGTATCCGTTGTCGAGCCCATAGCGGTACCGTAGGCCTCTAGGATACAATTCTGAATAAGGGTCTTAGTGTCACTAAAGCCCTTCTCGTCAGCATCACTAAAACGCACGTCGTCGAAGTACTGATCCTTGCCGTCATCATTGGGCTTGGCGCCCTTTGTCTGGGGAACCGAAACGAAAAGGCCCTTAGAGCCTTCAACGATACGGAAGCCATTTACTTCGATTAAGCCATCGATTACTAATGTAGCGAAAGCACGAAGGCTTCCCTGTGATGACTTGACGAGATTAACTTTTGCAGAGTAATTCATTTGTTTTTCCTTTATTCATTGTTCTTACAATTTGTTCTGCTCTTTTACGAGCTGTATTGTCTATATAAGTGTCCATCAGGTAGCTAGCTCCCGATATAACACTACTTACTAACAGGACTTCTAACGTCTGAAGTACTGTTGGATTTGTTATGATCTTAGTCAGTAGGTTGGGTATCATCTACTTCAATGGTTACGTTATTCTTATTTAAGAATACCTTGTAGTAATAGCCTGCGCTAAATGCCAATGCTATTAGAGACAATGGAGTACTCTTCTTAAGAGCCCCATTGATCTCTAAATAATCTGCAATTGTCTTCGCAAGCAGCTCATGATCAGAGTGATGAGTATCTGTTACTTTCTGAATTAAAGACTGTAGCAGTTGCTCTTTAGACAAAGAGATAGTCTCTTTGTCTGTTCTGATTTTAAACATCGATTACTTGTGGAACCCAATTGATTAGCATTGGTGCGGCTGCGACGAGAAGTCGCATTAACACTTGATACTCGCCATTCGAAATAGGCACTCGGACTTCCTTTCTGTTGTCCTTGGGACCTTCTGTCAAGTACATTGTGAATGTACCCTCCCATTGGTCTTTTCCGGCACGGAACTCAAGTGTCTTTAATGTACCCTTGTTATCGTGAATAACTCTAATCTGATCCTTAGTCTGGTCCATCATAAGAGCTATATCGGGGAGGCCAATTGCAAAACTAATCTTCTTCGACCAGTCCCACTTTGGATCATCTTTGTTTCCGTCACCAGGAGCGGCTTCTAATAGAATTGCTCCTTCTCTGTCAACGTATCCCTTTTCATTTCCTCTAGGAGGCATGAGGGAGAATTGAGCGGCACCAGCTGACTTATATATCGTGTAATTTCCACTACGCATTTTCACTTTTCCTTTTTGCTAAGCCACATAAGCATTACAAGCCCTTGCTGTGCTAATGCATTCTGCAGCGTTTCACCGTTACTATTTTTATCTTTTATCACTATGTCTACTATATTTTCCGGAGTGATTTCGGAAATCTCTTCCGGCACACTCATATAGAGCATACCGGAAGAAATCATGACGTTGGCCATTATCTCTATTCTTTCGTACAGAGATAATCCTTCTAGCTCAATGTTAAAACTATTTACTAGGGTAGCAACGTCTACTCTCTGTCCATCAACCATTTATTTACTTCTGTTATTAATTGTGTTACTGGAGATCTGTACTGTGTAGTGAGCTCAATAGCGCTTGAAATCTGACTATCTTGGAATGGCGGAGCAGATAGCATAGCATAAAGACCTGTTTTTTTATAGTGCATTCCTGTATCAATCTGACTAAGATCGCCTAATATGATGATCTTGGAGTTCTCGCCCATTCTTGAAATCATTGTATTCGTTTCGTGCCAGGACATGTTCTGGGCTTCATCCAAGATCAGCGTACAGTTCTCAAATGTACAGCCACGAGCAAGCTCGATGGGGAAGAATTGTAGATGTCCTTTCTCCTTCATGGTATTGAAGAACTGTTGTCCGGCAGGCTCCTTCCAGATCTTCTTAAGAACTATCTCGTAAGACGCTAAGTACGGAGCGTACTTTTCGTTGATATCCCCAGGTACGGGCCCGAAGGCTTTACCTTCACCTACCATTGTAGTTGGCTTACACAGGAAGATTGGCTTCTTCTCAGCCATGTACTGAGATAGAGCGTATGCTAGTGCTATGGTTGTCTTGCCGGTTCCAGCAGGACCTATCGCTGCTGAGATGAGTATGTCTGGCTGCAAGAGACTATCGAAAAATACAGCTTGCTTAGCATCCTTAGGACTAATTCTTTCGAGCTTAAGCTTTGACCTTTTCGATAGTCCTTCCCACTTGTCGCCCCCAAGGTAGCGGACAATGACCGAATGCTTTGAATCGTACTCGTCTTTTAAAAGACAATACCCATTAACAGTCTGGAAGATAGGCATATTGTCTCTATCGAACTTTGGTAATTGAATCTTGTGCTCACCATAAGCGTCGTCTACGACTTCTTTGGTTACGATATATTCTTTTATTGTTAACGGTAGGTCTTGCACTGTGCACCTCTTGTAAAGAGTTCGGTCATTTATGTAACAGACACTTTCAATGCCTGTAAGAATTATAGTACGTTGCCAGTCAGTGTCTACCTGTTCGTACTGTATTGTTGCCTTGTATTTTCTCAACTTGTATGAGTAAAGAAATTGTACGGGCCGAAGCCCGTACAATATGTCACGCACCCTTAACTGAAAGGGTCGCAGCGACTTCGTCACCTGGAGAGAGGGCGCGCGAAAAACCGCTCTCGGGAACGGTAACGCCATTCAGAATGATGTTACGGCCGTGAAGGTTCTGGGTCTGAACGAACTGGCTGAGGGTGGTACCCACGGCACAAATGACGTCACGCTGACCGCTACCAGGAAGGACGATAAGTGAAATTGACATAAAAGTAGTATCTCCTAGAAACTAACGTATTGAAGAGTCGGTGCAAGGTTAAAAATATTCTTTCGTTTGTATTGCCACTCTTGACTCTGTTTTTGAGCGACAACGAAAGCGCATATCTGATGAACTAAGTATGCAGAAATCATTCCCACAAGCGTGGTGCAGATTCGAAGGTTGCATGGACCTTCTGGGACGTCTTCGTCGGACCGAAGACTGTTCTCGAAATTATCACAGTCTACAATTGACAATGGATTTACGATATTTACTTCGCCATAATCGAAACCTAATCGGGCCTCGAACATGGCGAGTACTGATGTGTTGAATGTACAAAGCTGAATAAGCATCTGACGAGAAGCCATATTATCTGTAGCGATTACAACAAATCCTTGTAGAGCCGAGGCATCAGCCTCGGTAAAGAATCTGTTATTAGTGCTTACGACAACATCCGAATTGAATCGCTTTAGCACTGCTTCTAGAGCTAGTACTTTTGCTGTTCCAATATGTTCTGGCTCATAAGTCTGATTTGGCAGGTTGTGAGCTTCGACTATATCGGCGTCCCAAAGATGAACATTCGTAAAACCCATCTTCACAGCGAATAGCGCAATATGAGATCCTACTGCTCCACAACCAATAATGGTCAATGGCATTGTAAGATCTTCAGTGCTAACCCAACCAGCGTGACGCAAAAAACTTACAGCTGTCATAGAGGAGCTCCAAAAGTGTAAGCTTGAATTGTTTCTGTAGAGATTGTCTTGATAGAAGTCAGGTCATTGAACATTGCTGCAAACAACTCTGGCGTACCAGTTCTTTTACGATCCACTTCGAGTACGAACACTGTAGCTCCTACAAGAGCGTAGAAGAAGTTTTCATCCCAGCTCCAGTCTTTTAGAAAAGTCTCGGCTAGATCTGTTTCTGCATCTGACGTAATGGCGGCAGATATTTGGCGATTAAAAATGACATAATCTTCTATTGCAATTCTCTTGTCCTTGAGTAACGCGTAGAAGACGGGTAGCTCTTGCTTTGAGAATAGCTTGTAAAGGGCTTTCATGATTCTCGCTACGGAGCCTTGGCAGTTAGACGTAAAGACGCAAGCGTCTATGTCATCTTCTAAAAGCTTTAGCGGGGAGCCTGAGAAAGCGTTTTTGCCCATTACAATTAATTTTCTATATTCTACCGTGGGAGTCGTAGGCTTTACTTGAGCTGTCTGGGGCTGTGCCTGGATCAAATGAGCCTGAGACCATGCCTTCGATCCTATCTGGGAGTAACCAGACTTGATCTTTGTCTTGATAGCTTCAGTCACGTAAGACGTGTCTACAGCTGGCATTATGACTTCTAACGACGGATTCTCGCAATAGATTCCTATCTCTGGATCGAAGAGTCGGAAATAAATATCCTCTTTCTTATTAACAATCATCATGATGACAGGAGAATTAACGTCTGCTGCTTTGTTCTGATCAATCCACTGCTTAAAAGTAGTCTCGTCAGTTGTCGATGGTGAGCATTGCATGTTAACGTGACTGTGAGCCCAAACGTGCATAGAGCTTAAGATACAGTTAACAGTTTCTTTGTCGTAGCCGGTGTCGGTCTTATATGTTTCTTTCAGCTCGTTGTAGATAGTAAGCATGCCCTTATCTGGGCTCTCAACTGTCGCACCCGTTACTGTCTGTTCAGGAATAAACATAAGGTCTAAGGTATAGTAAGCCTTATCGCCCTTTGTGCTCATTGTTCGAGTCACGGTATGAAACCACTGACATTCCTGAGCGTTGGTACCATTGACGAAAGCCATGACCTGAGCCTGTAGCTCGTATGGCATTAAAATCTTTGGCTCTACTATGATTAAATTCTTAAATTCTCCAGCACGTTTCATTATACCTCCATTAAAGAGCACCGCGTAAGCGGTGCTCTTATATTAGGCTCGTTCAACAGCTGCAAAGATATCCATCAACTCTGCTATGACTTCTTCAGTAACTTTTCTCGCAGGAGAATAGTCTTCGGTTGTCGATAGACTTATGGAAAATGAGAATATAGGTTCAGGTATATTCTTCTTTGTATTCAGCAAGATGAAATTTTCATCTAAGTGTGTCTGCGTTATACTATTCATATATTCATTCATGGCATTCGCTGTAATGAATATTAAGGAAGAAGAAGTCTTTGGTGTCAGCGTCAGAACATCATCCACTGTCGTGCCGGTCAGAGAGTATGTTGTTACCTTCTGACCTTCTAGCAAGTAAATGAACGCCTGAGTTTCTGTCTCTAAGTGCTTGATATACGTTCTTTGTTCTGAGTAATTAGTTTTGAGATCAGCTATATCAGCTATTACTGTCGTTAGTAGAGCGGAGAAGTGTTCAATAATGATAGTTGACGCAAGTGGGAAGTCTTTAACCTTTGCTCCCCACTGGTCTGCACTGTCGGCTGTTTCTAGCCAAGACTGTAGTCCATATATAGCCATAGAGAGATTAAGATCTTTCATAGCTTTGAAGAGCACGGGCTTTAGTTCTCCCAGACACGTATAGAAGTGAGTGGTAGTAAAACGTTGATATTCTTTTTGGATATCAATGTCTTTGGTATACGTTCCCATTCCTTGTCTGTCTGCATGCGGGTGAATAGCTACAGCTTTTTCACCGTATCCATTATCTGTAATAACTCTGATAGAACGGTCGTCTAGAAGTCTTAAAGACATTTCTGGACTAGTACTAGCGTCACCGGTATTCCAGGTAATTCTGATGATAAATGGCCCAGCTGCATGTTGAACTGCTTGATCTCGCGGGACTCTGTGGGCGTCTTTATAAATAATACTTGGCTTTAGAGTAGTTATCACTAGCTCGCTAATGAAAAGCTTCTCCAAAGGAATGCTTTTAAATGCGTTTGTGATCTGGACGGCCGTTGTATATTTATCAATCGTTCCTACTTTACCCAAAATGATTTTGCTAACAACATAGCCCATGTCCCGCCAAGCATCGAGAAGGCTAAGATCAATCTTAGACTCCCAGTACTTGCTAATAGCCAGATTGTAGTTTTCACGAAGTGGCAAAAGATTTGCTTTAAGATGTAAGGCTGCTGCTTCGGAACGTAAAACCTGTGGCGTTAGTCGTGAGACATCTGCATTGAGGCTTTCTATCTCTGCTAACTTCATCTTTATCTCTTCTTGCAACTGCTGTATATCGGCTATAGCGGTAGAGACTCTTTCTTTATTGTTATTGCTGGTTAAAGTAATTGACTCTAGCTGAGCTTTTAGTTCTTTATTCGTTATCTCAATTGCTTGGCAATTGGCTTCGGCAGCTATGTACTTGGAAGCTTCTGGAGTTCTCTTTAGAATATTATTGATAAAGAAAACTTTGAACTTTTCGTCCTCTTCCGCTTTTATATCCTTTGAATCTACAATACTAAGTGTATCGTTCTTCCAGGTCTTAGCTATCTTGCTATTTGTAGGAGAGTATTGATCTACAAGTGGCTTGAAGTTCTTGAGTAGCTCTTGATACTTCTCTGGATGCAGAATCTGAACTGCTCCCTGGAAGGTAGTAAGGGTCTGCAGAGCAGTTAAGGTCTTAATGGAATTTGAATAACGAAAAATCTTATTGTCGTTAAATACCGCTAGACCAATGAATGGAACGAGCATTAGCTGAGAATCTTTCCAGACTTTAATCTTAGTAGAGTAGAGGAAGAATCTACCACCTGTAGTAAGATTTGCGATGGTCTGTAAATCAAAACTAAAGAAAGGACTTGTACCCTTATAAAGAGACGCTGTCTTTACGCAACGAACTGACGTGTTTTTATCGAATAGGGCTTTGAAGGCTTCAATCTTTTCTAATGGAAGAATCGCTATAGTGCCGACTTCATCGACCCAGGAGTGATCGTTGGATAAGACCTTTGTTATTTCTTCTGCTAGCGTCAAAGAAGTAATCTTTGTATCTAAATGAGTGGAGAATGACAAGTTAGGGTCTAGTATTGTTGATAGATCCAGTATGTCCTTCACTTCATCAATGAGGATCTGTTCGAGCTGCGTGTAGAATGCTATTCCATCAATGGTGTAGGTCTTAACGTTCGGCAAAGCGAATAGTAAGTGCTCAATTGCTGGATCGCAATTTACTTCCAGCCCGCTGGTTTCTTTATCGAGTACAGCGATTAATAGATTCTTATGCTTCGGGTCGATTACTCCTGGGGTGTGACGATATTGAGAGTCAGTAATACCTATTGGAGTCTTATATCCAGTCTTTAAATGCTGAATAGAGACGGTTAGATTCATGTAGTCTTGTACGAAATCTGCTGGAAGTGTACTCCGTGCGCATCGTGTAACTAATTCATTTGTAAGCCAGTATGTCGAGGCGGTCGAGAACATATTATTCCTTGAGGAAGTACAGTCTTCCTATTTGAGGTGCAGTGTAGTTTAAGAAACTGGTAGGATCTTTGAGTCTAGATAGAAAGGATGGCGGAAGGCAGTAACAACCAATCTCCTGATAGTTTTGATCTTGCTCTTTGATGAGCATCTCTAAATTAATCATTTGATTGTTGAGGTATAAATGCTCTTGTAGCAGTAGCTGTAAGAGCTTAGCGCCCAAGGTTAATGTTTCTAGCCAAAGCTTCTCACTTTCTTCTAAGTTTGCAATAGAGTTCTTACGATCTGTTTCAAAAGCTATTAGATCGATGAGTGAACCGTCGTTAGTTTTAAGAGAAAATAGGCCGTGACGATATGCCTGGGCCTTAGGTGTCACCCCTAAGATCTGCAAATCTCTCAGTGCCTCTATAGAAACAGTCATTCCTTCTTTAGGCGTGACGGGCATTCCCAAAAACACAAGAGACTTAATTGTTGAATCTATGTCTATTGATATAGATTCTGCCTCTTCTAGATATTCACTCCAGTACTCCCCTGGTATTTCTAATTTTCTCAATAGTAAGCGGCAGTATATTATCAATCTCGTCCTCCGCTTGGCTAAGAGTATTCTTTAGTACTGCTGGGTGAAAGCAGTCGGGGCAGCAGAAGTCAAACGACTCTGCCTCCTCTACAGGGATTTCTGTGGACCAGCCGCAATGTTCATCGTTACAGCATATAGCAAGATAAAACATATACCTCCAATAATAAAGGGCGCTATAAAGCGCCCTCAATTATTCATTCATGAATGATTATCACGCATAAATGCGCCATACTGAATTGGAACTAGACTTACGGTGACATTCTTTGCACCAGCGGATCGTAAGATACGCTTACGCTCCCGTGCTTCCTGACGAGAGGTCCATACACTATTGTGTACCTTGCCGCCGTCTGTATGTACATACCATAGATTAGTAAACGTGCTATTGATTTCCATTTATCTCCTAAATCCCATTGAGGATTCTTTGTCTGTTGTTTTGGTAAACGATTCGGCAAAAGCCAAATCGATAATCTGGGTGTCTTTGCCCATAACGTAAATCTGTACAGCTGCCATTCTGTATAGTTTTCTGAGCTTTTTCTCTATCTGTCTTATCTGAGTATTGCTAATCAGCCTGTCCACTACTTCTTCTTTAAGTATAATTGGATATATTTCTAATTTGTAATCTTTGATTATCTTAGGAATGATATGGTCGCTAACAATAATCTTTCTTTCTGCGCGAGTATACAGTCTAAATTCGATCATCTCCATACGGTCAATTAGGGCCTCATGAATTAACTTAGGCTCATTGGCTGTACAGATGAACATAGCTTTACTGAAGTCTACTGGAAATTCCAAGTAAGCATCTGTAAAGTGTGTGTTCTGCTCGGGGTCCAGCATCTCCAATAATGCGCTCATGGGGTCTCCGCGACCTCGCCCAATCTTATCGCATTCATCCAGTAGAAATAATGGATCCATTACTTTCGCTTCTTTGAGACCAACAATAAAGCGTCCCGGACGGGACGCTGAGTAAGTTCTTCTATGCTTTGTGTTCGATAAGAGGCGTTAATTCTTATCCGCTTTCGCTGCTATATATCTCTATATAGATCGGACTATATCTTCACCTGTTCTAGGTGCTCTATGTTTCCAGCCACTTGGCTGTACTCTACTTATACTTAAAGTACGTTCGATAGTCTCTGAACTTGATATTCGTAAATACGCTTAATATGATTAAGAAAATCTTCTTGGGAATAATCTTTCTTAGTATGATTGCAAAATGAACAGCAACTTACGCAATTACTTGAAACGTAACCTTCATTGTTGTCAACTCTGTCTATACCTTGAGAGTTCTTCTTTCCGCAATAAGTGCAATCTTTTATCAAAAACTCTTGCATTTGTGCTTTAGTTAGTTCCCAGGCAAGACTTCGATTTGCAGCAGCCTTCCGATAATATCTAAATCTATAGTTAAGATTTCTATCATCATCAGGTATACGATGCTGTTCTGCGACTCGTTCTGGATCATAACATTCTTTGCATTGATCATATCTTTTAAGGTCACAAGGAGAGGCTATTCTAATAGCTCCACATTTACAACGGCATCTCCATTTTTTGGAAGGTAAACGTTGTAAAAGAAGATGTCCATTGATAATTTCTCCTTCTTTACGATGTTTAAATGTTCTTTGCGGGGCACATTTTGGGCAATTGTTTCTAGTCTTTAAACGAATCAATCTAGTTTCCCAAATATTCCCACATGTACATTTAGCTGACCAATTTCTTCCATCTGTTTGCAGAAGGAGAAATTGACCCAGTGAGTCACCTACTTGATATTTTTCCATTTATAACTCCTGGTCATAAATATACTTTATCATAAGGTGTCCACTAATATCAAGCTGCTGATTGTCCTCGACTTTACGTTAGGATGTTCCAGCAATTAATAGAGTCATTTTTGTATATTATTCCTAATATATGAGGCCATATAACTTAACCTCTGATTTCTGCTTCGTCAGTTAGACCACCAAGAGCTATTCTAATTAATGGTCTGCCGGATACTGCCGCTATTTCTTTTGCTATAGTTGTCTTTCCGGTTCCCGGAGGACCACTGAAGCATAGAACAGATCCAGCCGAACGCTTTGTTATTTGCTCTATACAGAAGTGCTCGACAATATAGTCTTTGATTTCTTCAAGACCATAATGGCTTTTATCAAGCTGAGTCTTTAAATTAAGTAATTCGAACTCTTTTGCGCTGTATTGATTCCATGGAATATCTGTCACCCAAGTCAGATAGTCTGTAATCATACTGTATTCTGTGCTACTCTTAGTTAGTCGATCTAACTTATCGTTCTCTCGACTAATAGTATGTCTGATCTCAAAAGGCAAAGGTAAGGCGTTAACTCTTTCTGATAGAGTCAGTGGCTCAGCCGCAATTTGTCTTATTGGTTTCCCAGAACTTTTTGCTGGTTTCTTAGGAGCTGGCCTTCCATTCTGGATATGAGCTCGCAGAGCCTGAACCACTTGATTCCATCGCTCTGTATTATCCAATCTTTGTAAGTAAATAGTTCTGGAATCTGAACTAGTTAATAGAAAGTTAGCTAATATATCCATCTTTCGCAATAGCAATGTCGTGCTGCTTAGTGACTTCGCGACTGAAGGCTGAAGAATATGTTGATGCTCAAGTAAATTACTGTAGATGCTCATCATTAAACTGGGAAGCTCTTGCTCTAGTGGGGAGAAGTCTTCTATTACGAAATGACCCTCTACCCATGGCACGCCATCTGAATCTGATTCGATTGAAGTAACTTCGAATCTGTCAAAGATATTAAAGCTATATAGAATGAATGCGTCTGTTGGTTCTTTTTCTGTTAATAGACCTACTGGGCCTATTGCAAAGACATCGTCAAGAACGACTTGTATTTCTGAAAAATCTCGTTCATTAGCTGATCGTCTTATTAAGAAGACAATCTTTCTATCTGGACTTTTAGTAATAGCTAAGTCTAAGAATTGTGCTTCGGCTAATGATATGTCTAGCAAGAAGTTGCTACCAGCTAGTGGTACCTGATCTTCATACTCTAGTATATATGCTGGTAGTTTCATTATGTTAAAGAAACAAGTGGGTTTCCCCACTTGTTATATTACCCTGGGACGTGAGTTACGCGAACCGCAGTGTAGCCATTACGGGTCTCTACTGCAGCAGTTGGGAAGTTCACCTGAGGAGCAGCGGGTCTAACTGGTGCGTACGCAGGAGCAGGAGCCCAAGCGGGCGCAGCGGGTGCAGCAGCGATGTACTCTTCAACTAGCTCTAGTCTGGTCACGCTAGCACTGATGAGACTACCCCACTCGTCGTCGTCTTCTCTTAATGCTTCAAGAGCCGCAGCGTCGATCTCGCTTAGTGAGCTTAGTGAGCTTACGCTGACTTCAACTTCGAAGTCTTCAGTTACAGTTCTGGTCATCGTTCCTGTTACGGTATATGTCTTCATGATTCTCCTAAATTTTGGTCAAGAATGTCAAAATGACATCCTCTGCTTTCTCTTTTGCTGTCTGCAAAAGATTCATACTGTTCTCTAGTTCCGAGATTCGCTGACGCAAGTATCGGATCTCTGCCGTGTTTTCGTTGACTGTGCTCAATAGATCTCGTTCTCTGTGAGCAAGTCTTGTGTCGTAATGCGCTTTTAACTTAATACTGTCATTCTGTCTCTGCGTAGCAGAGGAGATTGTCAGGTAAATTAAGAGAGCTATTATCGCTGTAATAAAGATGGAAGCCATTTATTCTATCGTTTCTGGGATCTTAGCCCAGAAGATTAACTCTGGTGTCTTGTATGCGCGGATGGATCTGTCTTCTAGGTATAGGATATTGGGCAAGAACATTGCTTCAATTTCCATTGGTTCTTGTATTTGTACTACTCCGTCTAAAACTGGATAGTTAAATTGACGATATCCAAGTTCATTTGTGTAAAAGAGAGTATTAGTAGGAAAAAGCATGTTGCCTCAAAATTGTTATAGTCCTGGTAGATTATCATTAGAGTTGTCTTCGAAATTCTTCGCTGGGCTTTTTGAGTCCAAGTAACCCTGAATGCCTAGAACGCCTAACGCAATGGGTACAAATTCCATACCTGAAAGCAAATGCTGTTGAAGCAGGTAAGTGGCAGTAAATAGAACTAAAAACTTACGGCTAACGCAGATTTGCAATAGCTTGCAGTAAGCTTTGTATAGTGGATGAAGAAGACGTTTCATAGTAGCTCCAGGAGAAAGTCTCCTATATTCTAAGCTATGAGTGTATCTTCTGCAATTTTGGGAGAGTTAACGTTGTCGAGCCAATCAATTGATGTGGCTTGAATCTCGAACGTATTGTGTGTTGCTCCGAAGGAGTCAATATACATTCTGGAGCGTAGTGTTCCGATGACTGCGATCTTAGTACCTCTCTGGAGATACTTTGCTTGATGAGCTGCTTCTTCGCCAAAAACAACAATGGGTATTGTCTCTAAGTTCTTAGCTAATGAACGGTTGACGACAATTTTAAAGTTTAATACGTTACGACCATTAGAGGTCTGACGCAAAGTAGGTTGGGCCACAATGCTTCCTACACCAGACCATGAATTCATTATACCTCCAATAAGTAAGGGCGCTTATGCGCCCTGTCCTATTTGCTAGAAGCCTTACGATACTCAAGCTCTCTTGACTCTTGATACCTGTAAAGAGATTCATGTTCTTTCATGTAGCGTTTATCCCAGTTGCTCTTCTTGGTAGCGATAGATTGGTCTTTATAGTTAACTAAAGTACCTATTGACCACCAAAGAAAGTTCCGTACTTTGATATTTCCCACTCTATCAAAAGTGTCAGAGTAATTAAAATCAATTATGATCGGGAAGTCTTTGTCTTCGGGATACTCGTATTGAGAGGAAGGATTGAATTTTATGTCGGCGGCTGATGTGGGAAATTCCCACTCATCATAGTTTCCATCAAAATCTTCTTCATCTTCGTACCCTCTGTTCTGTCCTAGGTCTAATCCTAAATACTCTATAGCGTCACTGGGCTCTAGTAATGTAAATGAAGTCAGTAGACTCATTCCATCTTCATCTATGTCGCGCGAGAATTCATTGTTCTCAGGATAACCAACAGCAAGAAGATCATAAATGAGCTGCTTATAGTCTTCTAATGTGTTGACTTGGTAAGTAATACTCATGATTCTCCATAAATGGGGCTAACCTAGATTCGAACTAGGACTTTCTTTGTGCTGATGGCAAAGTGTTTGCCAGTTAAACTACTTGCCCATGTGAGAGAGGGCTGGGGTCGAACCAGCGACCTCCGAAAACCCTCCAGTGTTCTATCCATTGAACTACCTCTCTCGTATTTACCAACCTTCCATAGGAAATTCAAGATATACTTGAACTTGATTTCGAAGTTCGTTGGTTATATTTTTCGTACGTAATGTGTTTCTTGAAACACGTATAAACCAGCGCCAACCTGAATTAATTGCGGCTGTGCAACAATGAAAGGTCTGCCAATCAAAGTGCAATATTTCTCCGCTTGGACAATTGTAGCTTATTAGCTTTCCTTCTTTCAGTAGTAACTCTACTTCAAGGTGCCATTCACGATATATTAATTCACCAACTTTGTCGGGCATTGTACATTGTCCTAATGCGAAGTTAGTAGGACATATATCGCCATTGACTAAGCCCATGAGATGCTCAGAATAATATTCTGGATTATCGTAATTGGGTTGACCATCAATGCCTCTAGGAACATCATCATGATGATAGCCTGGGATAGCTGGACGCCATCCTGGCATGAGCATGTGAATACGAGAATCAACTACTACGTCTTTCCAGTCAGTAGGCATAGCATCTAAGAATGCCCTTGTAATTGGCCCGCCATGTAATTCGGCAAAGGCTAGATTACAATTGAATAACATTGGTTCATTCTTAATTTCATCTTGTGACCAATTAGATGAGAACGAGCCAACTGATGTAATTTGTGAATTGAAGCTGTACATAAATAAAAATATAGGAGCTAATCTAAGATTCCTTGTCTTGCGAAAAGACACGGTAGACCACACGTAGCTTAGATATACGACTACCCTTTCTCCTATATTATGGTGGGTGAGGTTAGACTCGAACTGACGACACCTAGATCTTCAATCTAGTGCTCTACCAACTGAGCTATTCCCGCGAAGACAACGAGGCTGTGAGAGAACGGGTGGGGAGTGGTGGATTTGAACCACCGTAGGCGTACGCCGGCGGGTTTACAGCCCGCTCCCTTTGGCCACTCGGGCAACTCCCTAAAAGTACTTTTCCAACCGTCGTTCTTACCAAGCAATCGGGCAGGTGCAGTCAAGATTCCTGGGAGCTGGCGGTGGGACTTGAACCCGCAACCTACGGTTTACAAAACCGTTGCTCTGCCAGTTGAGCTA
>JAYVVJ010000048.1:0-23429 GCA_043787015.1 Candidatus Saccharimonadota bacterium
CCAGCTGATACTGGCAGCGGTATCGATCTAACTTATGCGCAAACAGTTTTCGGACAAGCCATGACGGCTACTCCTTTACAAATGGGAACTGCATTATCGGCAGTGCTCAACGGCGGCACGTACTATCAGCCTCATTTAGTCGATCAAACAATTAATTCAGACGGCAAGGTTAGCACAGTTAAGCCCAAGGTAGTTAAACAGAATGTAGTCGGGCCAAAGGTAGCTAAGTCATTGATTGGTCTGATGCAATATGTTGTCGAAAATCATACTTTCGTACCTTCATTTGACCAAACCAGGTACATAGTCGGCGGTAAAACTGGTACAGCTCAGCTGGCTGAGCCTGGGGGAGGTTATTATGCTGACAAATTTAATGGAACGTATATGGGATTCGTTGGTGGAGATAAAGTTCAGTATGTAATTGTCGTATTCGTTGATCGACCGACTATAGGTGGATACGCGGGTACGGTCGCGGCACAGCCAATTTTCGGCAAACTGGCACATATGCTTATCAATAACTCCTACGTAATACCTAAAAGTGCAGGCAATTAAGATGCGAAAAATGGTATAATTAAACAAAATTAGCTATGGATACTTTATATATTGCCATCACAACTAACGACCTGATTCACATATTGGGTTTGGGCTTTTTAGGCTTTGCAATCAGCATGCTGATAACCCCTATTTATACAACTATCGCCTACAAGAAACAGTGGTGGAAACGTCAAAGAACTGAAGCTTGGTCAGGTGGTGTGGCAGCGGTTTATCAGAAATTACATGCTGAGAAACATAAACGTAATATTCCTACTATGGCTGGATTAATCTTCGTTACAGCTATATTTTTAGTTTCTTTATTGAATCTTAACAGGGGACAAACATGGCTGCCTCTGGCTGGTATGCTTGGTGCGGCATTGATTGGCTTAATTGATGATGCAATGAATATAAGAAGTAACGGCAAGGGCGTAGCTGGAATGGGTTCCAAGACCAAGTTCTCTCTGTACAGCATCGTGGCTATTATCGGAGGCTGGTGGTTCTACAGTAAACTCGGAGTAACTTCTATCTACCTGCCTATAATTCATGACTGGCATATTGGTATCTTTGTCATCGCACTATTCTGGTTAGTGGTTATCGCTACTTCTAACTCAGTCAATATCACAGATGGACTTGATGGATTAGCCGGCGGCTTACTTACGTCGTCATTCATGGCATATGCGATTATCTGTACAGTACAGGGGGAATTGGCGTTAGCTGGATTCTGTCTAACAGTTGTCGGCGCCTTGCTTAGTTATACATGGTTTAATATATTCCCGGCTAGGTTCTTGATGGGAGACGTGGGGTCATTTGCACTCGGTACTGCTTTGGGAATTATAGCCATGCAAACAGATACAATTTACGTTCTTCCTATCATCGGTGCCGTCTATGTAATGGAAACAGGATCAGTTATTATCAATCGTCTTTCTCGTAAATTCCGTAACGGCAAAAAGGTATTTTTGTCATCTCCAATCCACCATCACTTCGAAGCCATCGGTTGGCCGGAAACTAAGGTGACAATGCGTTTTTGGATTATGGGCCAAGTATCTAGTGCTTTAGGTTTGATTGTCTTCCTCGTTGGAAGGCAGGGTTAGTTTCTAATGGCCTTCCAATCGACGCCGCGGCGCTCGATGGCCGTTCACGGGCCTCAGCTTGAGCTCGGACGCAAACATCGACCTGACTACTTATTGTTGATACTTTGTGCAATTTTATTAGCGATTGGTCTGGTTGTGGTTTATGCGATAAGTCCAGCTTTAGCTCAGGCTAATAATGTCAGTAATAGCTACTACATAACCAAGCAATTAATTGCGATAGTTCTTAGCTTAGTAGCATTTTATTTCACTGCAAAAATTCCACTTAGCTTTTGGCGACAAATATACAAGCCCCTACTAGTCATTGGAGGCTTAGCGACACTGTTAGCCTTATTGCTACCCGTTAATCCGCTATATCCAGCACATCGTTGGGTAAGGCTTGGTAGTTTTTCCTTTCAATCCGTAGAACTGGTTAAGTTTGCCATAATGATTTGGTTAGCTGGGTTCCTGGCACAGAAACTAAGAGCCGGGCAAATCACTGATTTAAGTAAAACGCTCAAACCGATTGTCTATGCTCTGATCGCCGTAGGGTTGGTTGTGACTGGCGTACAAAGCGATCTTGGTTCAACAGGAGTTATAGTCGCGATGATGGCTACAATGGCCTTTGTGGCTGGTTTGCCCATAAAGCGTATTTTGATGATCGGCGGTGTAATTGTTGCCGTAGTAGCCATAGCTATCTATGTAACCCCGTATCGGCGAGATAGACTTGAAGCTTTCTTGAATCCGGCAGCAAATTGTCAAAGCACCGGCTATCAGGCCTGTCAGGCACTTATTGCTGTTGGTTCTGGCGGTATTGCCGGTCTTGGACTAGGAAGTAGCGTTCAGGCCTATGGTTACTTGCCGGAGGCAGCCAATGACTCAATTTTTGCCATATATGCAGAGAAATTTGGATTCATCGGCAGCGCATTATTGCTATCGATATTTGTAGCATTATTCGCTAGATTAAAAACTATAGCCGAACGACTAGACGATGACTTTACTAGATTATTAGTTGTCGGAGTTCTGGCATGGTTAAGCGTCCAGACTTTTATCAACATTGGTTCAATGATAGGTCTAATGCCAATGAAAGGTATTACACTGCCGTTTATTAGTTATGGTGGCACTAGTGTGGTTTTTGTATCGGCAGCCGTTGGACTTGTTTTCCAGGCTTCTCAGTACACGTCATTCATTTCGCCAAGGAAAAATTCCGATTCTTTGAGAAATGATACAAGCACAAGAAAGCGAGTGCTTTAATGAACGAACTTAAAATAGTTATGACCGGTGGCGGTTCTGGTGGCCATATAACGCCTATTCTGGCTGTTGCCGAAGAAGTTAAAAGCATTAATCCGGAAGTGAAGATTATCTACATCGGTCAAACCGGTGATCCGCTAGGAGATATACCTCAAAAGCATGCCAGTATCGATGAAGTTTATACAGTCAGGGCAGGCAAATTCCGCCGCTATCATACTGCAGGCGCTAAACAGCTTCTAGATTTACCGACATTATTCAAAAATATCCGTGACGCTCTTTTCGTAGTCATAGGCTTCTTTCAAAGCCTTAAATTATTGCATGAAATTAAACCAAATATTATTTTTGTAAAAGGTGGTTTTGTCGGCGTACCAGTCGGCTTATCGGCTGCAATCTTGCGTATTCCTTACATTACTCATGATTCTGATTCTTTGCCAGGACTAGCTAATCGAATCATCGCACCGTGGGCTAGGATACATGCCGTAGCCTTGCCTAAAGAGATATATTCATACAATCCTTCTAAAACCGTCACTACCGGAATTCCTCTACAAGCTAACTTCGTGCCTGTAACAGATGAAATCAAGCGCCGGTACCGTAATCAACTTAAGATACCGACAGACGCACTACAATTGTTTATTATTGGCGGCGGGCAAGGTGCGCAAAGAATTAATAGTGCTGTATGCAAAGCTGTTCCACATTTGATGCGTGAATTCACAAATTTATACGTTGTCCATGGGGTTGGTCGGACTAACGAGGATGTCATAAATAGCGAATATGCCGCCAAACTCAGCACTGAGGAACTAAGCAGATTAAGTGTTTTTGGCTATAGTTCTGATGTATATATGTACAGCGGTAGCGCAGACGTCATTATTACAAGAGCTGGAGCAACTAATTTGGCTGAATTTGCAGTGCAGGGGAGAGCTTGCATAGTTATCCCGAGTCCATATTTAACAGGCGGCCACCAGATTAAAAATGCTCAGTACTTACAAGATAATTCAGCTGCCGTGGTAATATCTGAATCTGATATCGAAGCCGATCCAAATAGACTGGCTAAACAGGTCAGTGAACTGTTAAAAAATAATGATAAACGGCAATTACTTGCCAGTAGTTTAACCAAATACGCTAATCCAAATGCTGCTCGCGATATTGCTACTTTACTAGTTGATCAAGTTAAAGTTGGCCAGCAGGATAGTAATGGTGTTTAAACGAAAATCAGCCGAGTCAGTAAATAGGCGTCAGCCTAACCTTTCAAGTAAATCCGATAGATTGCCAGCCCGAACAGCCTACTATTCTAGACGTATTGATAATGAAGCGAATGTAGGTCGTCAACAAAATCGAACGTCTGCTAAAGCAAAACCTGGAAATAATTTATTAAATTTCTGGTTACAACGGTTTGGCTTACTGGTATTGATTATAGTTGTATTTGCATCTGTTATTAGCGCCTTAAGCTTGAATAATAATGCTAGGATTATTACCATAAATTCTGCAGGGAATAGTTTTTTGAGAGAACCCTCTGTCTATCAGAAAGCTGTCAGTGAAATCTTAGCCAAATCAATCTGGAATCGTAATAAAATCACCATCGACACAGCTAAAGTCAGTAAACTGATGCAGTCCCAGTATCCCGAACTTCGTGAGGTCAGTATTGTGTTGCCTTTGTTAGCGCATCGTCCAGTTGTATACCTAACACCTTCTCAACCAGCATTCGTTATAAGTGGAGTTAACGGCAGTTTTATTCTTGATGATAACGGTAAGGCACTACTAAAAATTGCCGATGCTAGTACTATTCCTACCTTTAAATTACCAGTCTTAACAGATCAAAGCGGATTTAGTTTAAAACTTGGTGAGCGGGTTATGAGCTCGACTGATATCAGCTTTATTAAAACAGTCATCGCTCAATTAGCAGCTAAGCAAGTCATTGTTTCAGGCCTAACTCTACCGGTTGCCAGCAGGGAAATAGATGCCAATATTGCGGGTGTAGGCTATATAGTTAAATTTAATCTAGAAGACGGCAAGGCCTTACAGCAGGCAGGGACGTTCCTAGCCACTAAGGGACGATTAGATAGTCAAAGTATCACTCCTAGTCAGTATATAGACGTTCGAGTGCCTGGCCGCGCTTACTATAAGTAGAAAGTAGAAAGTTCATAAAGTGTAAGTATACAGGGGAGTATGTCTGTGCAGGCGAGCTGCATCGTGTTTACTAAATAGCAAATTCTGAAATAATTGGTCATTGGTAATTGTTAAATGATAAATAACTATTAATGGCTCCTCCGCTACCCCACTAGTTCGCAAATTGTTCGGTGTGTACTATAATTATAGATAATAGAAAAAACTATACAACATAACGGAGCAGGGCAAAAGTCAAATTTTGAAGTAGTTGGGATATAAAAGGGGAAATGCATATTTTGAAACGAAATGGGTAAAAAGCAAAGGTTTTACGACATAACTGTGGATAAGTCAAATAGCGGTATGAATGTAATCAGAACGCTAGGCCTATTCCCGGGGGATCTAACGAAACCAGGGCCTTAGTATAGACAGTGCATACTGCGCAGGCTAGAAAATATTATAAACACGTTAATGTAGGCATTAACCCAAAAAGTCCCCTACACAGGGAGGCACTGATAGTCATCTATTACATCTATATATGAGTCGCAAAATATACATTGTGCGACGTCGTGTACATATTGAAATGGCATGCTCTACTGTGGTTTGTATTCAAACAATTTTCCGATCTGCTTAATAATTATTTAATTTTATTTAATTTCGTCTACCCTACTAGTAATAGGTCTATTATTCATAATTTGCAGTTTGTTGCACCACTTCAGAATACGACTAACGATGTTCGTAGTATGTTCGTTTTTATCTGACTTAAAAGAAATAATCTGTGGGTAATTGTCGGCACGTCCTCCAGCTGCTCTTGCCTTTATTTCGCTTGGATCAGATAAGTATCGATCATCTATCAATCTATTCGTAGCTTTATTAATTTGAGTTGGTTTATATTTTTCATCATGCGATTCAGTTTTAGATAATAATTCTTTATCCCACTTATCGACGACGTGTGAAAGTTCGTGGACTGATGTTTTCTGAATTGAGGATTCGTCACGTTTAGCTGAGGACTTCATATATTCATCAAACCATGCATATTTTCCATATTGACTAACTAACCTAATGCTCATCGGATCAGTTTTACCTCTAATATTTGAATATAAGGCAACAGCGACACCAACGTTAACAACCGCTATTCCCCCTATTTTACGATAGCGCCCCAAGAGCCTGGTCTCTGACCCAGGGGTATAATTTAAAGTGTCTAAGTCGACAGCTTCAAATAATATCGAACCGGTCGATTCTTCTTCAAGGCTTTTTAAAGTAGATGTTATTGCCGAAGGGTCAATATCTATATAGCTACCTCTGGCAAAGCGTGACCTATCGTTAAAAAGATGACTAAGTTGAATATCACAAGCTACGGCAACATCCCAGCCTTTATTATCGGAAAGTGGTGATTTATAAATCTCAGTACTCATAATCGGTTGCGGCGAGCAATTATTCGGCTAGTGTGTAAGTGGCTTTAGCAACGCGCTTGAATTGGGCTTTACCTTGAAGATTCAATAGAATGGTCGTTTCTTTGACGAAACGGCTCTTAAGGACTCTTTTAACGATCTCATCACGGTGCAATGGAACGCCAGCATCACGTAAGACTTCAGAAATGACATCTGATACAGTGCCTTTTTCGTAACCCCATTCTTTGAGGGCGTAAATACCGCGGCCGATTAAGACGAAGCGTTTATCTTTGATAAGTTCGTTATGAATGGCTTGAGTAGTTACATCTTTGCGCTTGAAGTCGCTGCCTTTGATAGCACCGGCGATCTCGTTGAAGTGCATCTGTTTGCCATTCTCTTTGAGGATGACATAGATCTTGTCGCGAATGTTCTTAGGATTGACCATTGGCCATTTAACAAGGCCCCAGCGACCATTGAGGGTAGCTAGGAGCTTTGATGTAGTAGCAAGGGCGTTGGCATGCATCGAGTCGGCCATAGTTGCTGCTTTAGCGATGTCGGCAATAGCTTTTGGTTCGCCTAGTTGTTTGATAGTGTCGATAAGTCTAGTAACTTGAGATTTAAGGGCCTTTTCGCTAGTAACTTTGGCAGCTGCGACGCTGTAAAAGAAATAGTCATCTTCGTGGACAACGACTAATTCGGGGCAAAGTTGGCTTAAGAAAGCCACTCTTGACTGCTCTTCACGGCTTGGCTTATCTGATAACTTGCTCGCAAGTTCGCTGACACGAGCGACACCGCCAAGTTTAGTCAGTAATTCAATAGTCTGAGTTTGGAAGGCAGCTATATTCGGTAAAGTGCCCTGCTCTGCTTGAGCTTTGAGGCGAGTAATAACTGATTTTTCGAGTTGGCGAACACGCTCACGAGTAATGCCGAGCATCTCACCAATCTGTTCAAGAGTTTCTTTACGATCAGAAAGGCCAAAACGACGTGAGATGATTTCTCGTTCACGTTCACGGTCGATAGTAGCTAGTACGTCAGCTACTAGCTGTTCAGATGATAATACGGTCTTTTTGACTGTTTCTGCCATGTGATCGTTCCTATACATAGTTAATCGAACTAGTATTATATAACTTTAGAATTTAAAAGTCAACCCTCTGGTCGTCCCGATATGTAAATTGTAGCACAATACTGACAATCGTGCGTAGTCTATGTTGTAAAAACGTTATCAAACCACAGCCTTTACACTGTCGCAAATCGCTGGGAAGACCAATGCGATAGTTATCAGTTGTCAGTTTTCTGTTGTCTGTGGGTTTAGTTTAACTGATGACTGACAACAGACGACTGATTACTTTTGTTTTTTGGTTGGTCGACGGCGGAAACCACGCTTTTTGGCCGGTGCGTCTTTGAGCAGTTGCTTGGCTTCGGCCTCTGTTATTTTGGTTGGATCAACGTCTTTGGCGATACGGGCGTTCTTCTTTCCGTCTGTTACATAGGCACCATAAGGACCGTTCAGTATTTTGATTCCACTGGCGAATTCATTAATGTTCTTGGCAGCGTCTTTAACTAGCTTTTGCTCATACAGTTCACTAGCTTCTTCTTCGGTTATAGTGTGCGGATCGAGAGGCTTAATAGATACGAAAATCTTACCAACTTGGACATATGGCCCGAAACGGCCAACATTCGCCTTCATCTCTTGGCCATCAGCTGCAACACCTACTATGCGAGGTAGCTCAAACATAACTAAGGCTTGTTCCAGGGTGACGTTATCAATAGTTGCACCTTTAGCCATCGGAGCAAATAGTATCTTCTTGGCTTCATCAGCACTATCACCTAACTGTAACATCGGTCCATAGCGCCCGAAACGAGCGAAGATAGGCTCTCCTGATTTAGGATCGATGCCAATATTACGGGCTTGAGACACTTCACTGCGTGAAATATCGGCCGACTGCTCTACTAACGGATGGAAATCCTTGTAGAAGTCGCCAATCATCGTTTGCCACTTCTGCTTGCCTTCAGCTACAAGATCGAAAGCGTTCTCAACTGTGGCTGTGAAGTCATAATCAACGATAGATGGGAAGTATTTAACTAAGAAATCAGTTGTAATTTCGGCAATCGGTGTTGGAAGCAATTTGCCGCGGTCAGCCCCTGTTATAACAGTGGTCGAAGATTCGATAATTTGCCCACTAGTAAGTCTTAATTCGGTAATTTGGCGTTCATTACCTTCGAGGTCGGACTTTTCAACATAACCTCGAGTTTGGACTGTAGAAATGGTCGGTGCGTAAGTACTCGGGCGGCCAATGCCTAGTTCTTCAAGCTTCTTAACTAGAGAGGCTTCAGAATAGCGAGCTGGCGCGCGCGAGAAGGATTGAGTGGCTAGTAACTCTTTGAGGTCGAGACTATCGCCAGTATTAACGGCCGGAAGAATGGTGTCGTCTTTAGCGCCACCGTAAACTTTCATAAAACCATCGAATCGTAAGACTTCGCCTTTGGCGATGAATGTATCTTTACTGTCAGAAATCGAGATTTTTACTTCGGTCCGTTCGATACTTGCATCACTCATTTGGGAAGCAAGAGCGCGTTGCCAAATTAGTCTGTAAAGTTTGTTTTGGGCGTCATCATCGCCAGCTTCAAGTCGGCTAAAGTCGGTTGGACGGATGGCTTCGTGTGCTTCTTGAGCGCTACTGTTCTTGGTCTTAAATTGTCTTAATTTGTGATAATTTGCGCCGTATTTACTTGTAATGTGCTTTTCGGCTGCACCGATAGCTAGACCAGATAGAATCGTGCTGTCAGTACGCATATAAGTGATATGGCCGGCCTCATATAGTCTTTGAGCGACGCTCATAGTCTGACGAACACCAAAACCTATGCGTCGGCTGGCTTCTTGCTGAAGAGTACTGGTCGTAAATGGTGCGCCTGGGCTACGAGAACCAGGTTTCTGAGCAATGTCACTTATCTTGAAGCTAGCTGATTTAACAGATTCAAGCCAAGCTTTTGCAGCTTCTAAATTATCTAATTTAATCTGTAATTCGGCAGGTAAATCATGTCCATTTGCGCTGAAAACAGCTGTTACTTTATAAGTAGATTCAGCTTCGAAACCTCGAATTTCACGTTCTCGTTCGACGATTAATCGAACGGCTACTGACTGGACACGGCCGGCACTTAGGCCGGTACGAACTTTTTTCCATAATACTGGTGATAATTCGTAGCCAACAAGTCGGTCCAAGATACGGCGTGCTTGCTGGGCATCGACTAGATTGATGTCGACAGTTCGCGGCTTTAGGATAGCTTCTTCAATTGCCGTCTTAGTGATTTCATGGAAGACGATACGTTTAGTTTTCAAAGGATCAAGCTTGAGCGCTTGAGTAAGATGCCAAGCTATGGCTTCACCTTCACGGTCCTCATCACTTGCTAGCCAGACTTCGGCGCCAGCGGCGGCTTTCTTAAGTTCGGCTACAATCTTCTTTTTATCGATACTTACTTCGTAATTCGGTTTAAATCCATCAGCAATGTCGATGTTAAGGCCCTTTTTTGGCAAATCACGAATATGGCCAAAACTACTCTTAACTACGTAGTCTTTACCTAAGAATTTTTCAATTGTCTTGGCTTTAGCCGGAGACTCGACGATTACTAAATTTTTTGCCATTCGTGCCTTAGTATACTTCCTTTAGTTGCAAAGCGCTAAGCTTACACCTCTTAAAATTATAAATCAAGCTTAATAGATGTTTATCAATAATTTTATACATATAGTGTACTCGCTTTAGGCTAGGCTCCACTTATTGGATCCTAGAGGGCGGATTTTGGCACTGATTTCTAGCATTGTCATAACTTGATTGTACTCACTAATACTTAAGCGACTTTTCTTAAGCAGCTCATCGCCGTCGTTATTACCCTGAAGTATTAGATCAATTACAGTTTGCTCGTTGGCATTACGGCCACGTACATCCTTGGGTTTAGTATTGTGTGGCTTTAATTTCATAATATGGAGAACATCCAAATAATTAGTTACTGGCGTGGCACCGGCTTTGATTAGGTTATTGGTGCCGACTGAGCCGATACTAGTTATGTTACCGGGCACAGCCAATACATCCTTACCCTGCTCTAAGGCAAACCTAGCCGTATGAAGGCTGCCGGACTTCTCAGCGGCCTCTGTAATTAGCACAGCTTGGGCGAGTCCCGCTACTAATCGATTGCGAGCCACAAAATTTGTTTTGAAGGAAAAAATATCTTCAGAATACTCGCTGACTAAGGCGCCTCCATTATCGACTATCCGTTTCGCAAGTTGGCTATTGGATGATGGATAAGGATGATCAACCGGACTGGGCAGTACCGCTATCGTAAGTCCGCCGGCATCCAACGCCGCCGCATGAGCGATAGCATCAACACCAAGGGCCAGGCCACTAATGATGACTATACCCTGCTCCGCCAATTCGCGTGCTAGCTTAGCGGTGATTTGGCGACCGTAGGTAGATACGTTTCGGCTACCGACAATCGCTAGCCTCGGCCGCTTTAATAGTTCAATCAAGTCAGCACCATATATATAGAGTTGCTGCGGTGGGCAGGCAATATTTTTGAGCGGCAACGGGTAACCCTTGTCACGTTTATGGACGGTCTTGATATTCACTTCTGGAGTATAAATGCATGTATACGTTAAAGACGATATATTTTAGCAAAATTCAATCAAAAATTAAGATTTAACAGAGAGCTTAATAATCATTAGCGTGTTGCTAATTATGTCAAAATGTTATTTAGTATTGACATAACGACATTTATTTGCTAAAGTAGCAAATCGTGAGTCATCTAACGATGATTCTTGCACCTTATACCCCATTCTAACACCTTGGAATCTTCGGATTTCAAGATAGAAGTTAGATTGTTTTAGAGCGTGCTAGCCATAGTTGTTACCCTCCACTTTGTATAGCTTTTCGGTTTAATCGATAGCGCTCTAAAGCACACTAACCCGTTTAACTAGATCCCCCCTAGCCTTTCGAGGTCTTTGGGAGGTCCCCAATTCAAAGTGAACCTAAATGGTTTCCTCTTTTATTAGAGGTTGGCACGAGTCAATTTTATTTAGACTTCGATGCTTCGCTGGGGTGGGTTGAACGGTGGGGCGAGATCTTCGGATCTCGCCAAAACTAGACCGGCGAGCGGTGCCCACCCCCTCTCGTCGGTCTATTTTTTATGATTTAAACTATAAAGCTGCGAGTTTCGGTCGGCAATTGATCGCCATAGATGAATTCACTGATAATCGAACTGGTCTCGCGGAATAAGTTTTTGAGATCTGCCATTTCTTTATCTGAAAATTTCTGTAATACGAAGTCGGCGCTGTCGATTTCGTCTGGAGTTTTTGGACCAATGCCGACACGGGCGCGGCCAAAATTCTCGCTGGTATGCGCGATTATAGATTTTAGTCCATTATGGCCGGCACTTGAGCCGCCATTTCGAAGTCGGATTTGGCCGAAATCGACATCCAGCTCATCATGAATCACTAGTGTTTGTTCAGGAGCGATTTTATAAAACGACATAACGGCTTGAACGGCTTCACCGCTGAGGTTCATGAAAGTCGTTGGTTTGATTACAATCACCTTAGTGTCGCCCATCCTGGCGCTTGTAAAGCCGCATTTTAGGTCCTTTTTGTTCATCCATGGGTCGAAACTAGAGTCGCTAGCTACTAAGGCCGAGACAGCGTCAAAACCGATATTGTGTCGAGTTCCATCGTATTCTTTACCGGGATTGCCTAAGCCGACGATAAGCTTAGTTTTATTAAGGCCCATACTGTAGAACTGGATACTGTCGCTAACTTGGGGCTTTTTCTGTAGCCAGGACATTATTTGCCTCGCTTATTAATTCCGTAGGTTGGACTTTCGCCGTGCTTGTGAGTGACATGCTTCTCGATGAACCAGAGCTGAACAGCCGTGCCGTTATAGCCAAATTTATCACGAAGACTGTGTTCTAGATAACGTTTGTAACTCCAGTGGAGGAATGTTGTATGGCTACCAAAGATTTTGAAAGCTGGAGTTGGGTTATCGTCTTCTTGGACGATGTAATTAAGCTTAGGACTGCGGTTCTTAAGTCCGGCTGGTGGATGTAAATCGACAGCGCTACGCAGCCAACGGTTAAGTTCAGGTGTCTTGAGACGCTTATGGCGCTCAGCATCGATGTCTAAAGCTAGGTCAAACAATTTAGTGACGTTCTGCCCTGTTACCGAGCTGGTAAAGATAAGTGGTGCCCATGGTGCAAATTGGAAATCATAAACGACTCTTGGAGCTAGGTCGTCGCGTGTAAAAGCAGTTTTGCCTTCTGGGCTATCCCATTTACTGACTACTAAGACTAGGCCCTTGCCGGCGTCTTTGGCCATACCGGCGATCTTCTGATCGAGCTGGACACCGAGTTCATTTACATCTAAGAGTAAGAAGATAATATCAGCCTGTTCGATAGCGGCTAAGGTGCGAATAATACTGAAATGCTCGATGCCGACGCCAATTTTGCCAGGGCGGCGGATGCCAGCAGTGTCCATAAGTTCTATCTCGCGTTCTTTGTAGCGAACGGTAGCGCGGTTGATGTCACGAGTTGTACCAGCCTTATCAGAAACGACTGCTTGTTGCTTCTTGGCCAGAGTATTGAATAGGCTTGATTTGCCGACGTTAGGTCGACCTAGTAAGGCGATTTTGAGACGGCTGGTATCTTCGACTAATGTTGCCTTAGGAATGATTCCAATAACTGTTTCTAGGAGTTGTTCAATGCCTAGGCCTTGAGTAGTTGAGGTCCAGATTGTTGGTTTAATCCCAAGGCGGTCAAAGAGGCTTAGGTCGGCTTTTTTGGCTTTATCGACCTTGTTAATAATCAGGAATACTGGTTTGCGGCTCTTAAGTGCCATAGTTGCTACGCGGCGGTCTTCATCTGTAATTGGCACATCAGCTTCAACTACTACCCAGATAACATCGGCGCTGTCGGTGGCTTGGATAATTTGTTCTTGAATCGTGAATTCAAAATCGTCTTCCGGATTCTTCATACCAGCAGTGTCGACCAGCCAGAAATTCTGCCCTTTGTAATCGGCCTTGGCCATAATGCTGTCGCGGGTGGTACCGGCTTCTTTGGCGACGATTGCTTCGCGGCGATCTAGGACCGCGTTGAACAAGCTGGACTTGCCGACATTGGCACGTCCGACGATAGCTACAATCGGTAATTTCTTGGTCATTTGATTACATTATAACAGATAAGGAGCATTGACAGAAATATATTATTATTCCAATACAATATTTTGCTAGTTTATGATAGTCTTGTGGGTGCCAGTGGCTAAATCGCCTAATGAATATTCACCGAAATCAGTGCGGTGTAACTTGGTGACTGTGTAGTTTAGGGCAGCAAAAGTTCTACGAATTTGGCGGTTTCTGCCTTCGAACATTTTGACTTCGTAATTGTTGCCGCCTAAAGACTGTAGCTGTAATCGGCTAGTGTAGTCTTCGACTCTTACGCCACTCTCGATTTGCTGTCGGTGTTCATCGCTAAGCGGTTTATCAAGCGTCACCAGGTAGGTTTTCTGTTTGCCGAAACTAGGATGAGTTAATCGATTGGCCATGGCACCGTCATTGGTTAAAAGGAGTAGGCCAGAAGAATCTTTGTCTAACCTTCCAACTGGTTTGAGGGCATGGAATTCCTCCGGTAACAGGTCATAAACGGTTTTACTGCCCTGCCCATCACGTGAGGCCACATAACCGACGGGTTTGTTGAGCATTATAGTTTTTAGCTCTTCTGGTTTTGTGAGCTGCTTGCCATCAAGTAGCACAATATCGCCGCTGTTTACGGCTTGGCCAAGCTGTGGAATACTGCCATTGACAATAACTCGGCCTTCTTGAATGGCACTATCAGCCGCGCGCCGACTAATACCACTAGCTCCAGCAACGTATTTATTAATTCTCATAACTGTAAGTATAAAGTAGAAAGTTCATAAAGTTATCAAGTTATAAAGTATAAAGTTAAAAGTGCGATAACTCTATACTTTATAACTTTATGAACTTTTAACTAAAGCGCTATGTTATTTGGATCAAATGGCTTGGCTGGTTCTTGCTCTCCAGCTGGAGTTTCTGGGGTCTGTGCCTGTGCTAAGGCTAGTTCCTTTGCATTTTCGATGGCCAGTAATTCATTTAGATCAGGCCTGACAGCTACAGGATCGGTATCTAGCGGACTGATAATTTTCTTATTAGCGATCGGCACATTGCCATCAACAGCCTGTGTTGGAGTTATAACTTGAGGCATCATTGGATCTAAGATAGGAGTTGCAACTACAGGTTCAGCCGCTGCTGTCACTGGTGCTCCCGGTGTACTGGCGACTAGATTATCTATGGCTTCGGCCATGACTTTATCGTCACTAGCGCTGACTGTGTCGACTGGAGTAACTGGCTCGGTCATCGGTACTGTCGGACTACTGGCAACGAAATTTTCAACTTCTGCTGCAACGCTAGATAATTCTTCTTCGCTAGTCTGAACGATTGGTAGTTCAGCTACGGCTACTTCCGTATCTACAAACGGTGTTTCCTGAACTGGTGTGCTAACGAATTCTGTCAAAGGATCGATAACTGGTGCTGGGGGTGTAGCCATTGGCATAGATTCTACGGCAACTGGTGCTGGCTGTTCTGCGGCAGGCGCTGGTTCAGCTATAGGATTATCATTGAGGAGTTCATGTGTAACTTTAACTATATCTTCGAGTGTAACTTGAGACTTAACGAGATAGCGATCGGCGCCTAATAAGTCGGCCCGCTTTTGGTCATCGCTTTGGCCTAAGGCAGTCAGCATCACGACTTTAACTTCTTTAAGCCCCTCAGTATTGCGCAATATATCAAGCATTTCGAAGCCACTAACTTTTGGCATCATAACGTCAGAAATTATCAAATCGGGCTGTTCGTTCTTGGCTAATACCAAGGCTTCTTCGCCGTCTTTGGCCGAGACTAGTGTATAGCCTTCAGCTTGCAGACGAGCTTCATAGATTTCACGTAGGTTATTGTCATCTTCGACTAGCATTATTTTTGCCATAGAATTTTTCCTTACGCTTTAATTAGCTTATGTTTAAATTTGATTTCATTGTATCACGACCGACCACAGGGGCTAACATCTTAGGCAACCCTAGCAGTTTCGCTGGCCATTAATTCATTAGCTTTTTCAGGTGATAACCGCGGTAAATTGATATAAAAACTACTGCCCTTACCGACTTCGCTCTCGGCCCAAATACGGCCGTTATATAATTCAACGA
This sequence comes from Candidatus Saccharimonadota bacterium, assembly GCA_043787015.1. Classification (GTDB taxonomy): domain Bacteria; phylum Patescibacteriota; class Saccharimonadia; order Saccharimonadales; family UBA4665; genus JAYVVJ01. Next base: position 15,582 of record JAYVVJ010000048.1, read on the forward strand.
TTTTTCGGCTAATAAATAGACCTAAGCCTGTGCCACCAATGACGCGAGTGGCCGAATTATCGACTCGATAAAACTTCTGGAACAGGTGTGGCAAGTCTTCAACCGGAATGCCTGGACCGGTGTCTTTGACCGAACATTGAGCAACCTGGGCATCGCCGGTCAGTCCGACAGTGACAGTACCATTCTCGGTGTATTTGACCGCGTTATCGAATAGATTGGTGATGACTTCTCTTAAGCGGTCGCCATCGACTAAAACGTAATAAAGCGGCTTGACGACTTTGAGGTTGCTGTCAGAGTGGCTGGCATTAATAGTTGATTCGGTTCCGAAAGCGAAATTGACGTGCAATCCTTTCTTCTCAGCAACAAATCTTAAATCGTTCGTTAATTGGTCCAAGAATGAGCCAAGCTCAACTACTGTCGGGTGACTAGTTAGGCGGCCGTCTTCAGCCTTGGCGCTTGTCAGAAGATCTTGGAATAATTGACCTAGATGTTGAGTTGATGAATGGGCTTTTTCGAGGTAATCACGGGCTCGATTGTCGATTGTCGATACTTTTTCGTTCAAAGCTAGCGACAAGTAGCCTTCTATTGCAGCTACGGGAGTACGCATTTCGTGGCTGGCCGTACTAATGAAATCGGCGCGTTGCTGATCGCTAGCCCTTTTTTCGCTAACATTACGGAAGACCACAATGGCGGCAGTCACTTGTTTGGCATCATCTAATAAAGCTGTGACGCTGAGGCTGATCGGAATCGGCTTCTTGTCTTTGTTAAGCAGAACTGACTCGTCGTCATTATAGATTTGACCAGTTTTGAAAATTTCTGCGAATGGGCTAGCCGAATCTTTGATAATCTCGCCTTTATTGTCAGTCAATTTCATGACCTGCTCAATGTTGATACCGGTAGCTTCGTCGCTCGGCCAACCACTAATTTTGCTGGCAGCTGGATTAAAAGATTGAATAGTACCTTCGTGGTCGATCAGAACCACGCCGTCTTCAATGTTGTTGATGATAACTTCGAAGCGTTGGCGGCTGTCATTCAGCCTTTTCAGGCTACTAGTCGCTGTGCCCGTCGGTTTTTTCTTACCAAATAAATTCATAAATTAATACGCGACGAAGAGACTCGTCGGCCCACTGAAACGAATTGAATAAATCGTATAGTCATAAATATTGCTATCTTATATTATCGTTGCCTGCCCCGATTTAAGCAATACTCTTATGCTAATCTGCGGATAATAAAAAACACCATCAATTAAGATGATCTTTTTTTGGTGATCCCTGCGGGATTTGAACCCGCGATCTTCAGGATGAGAACCTGATGTCCTGGACCACTAGACGAAGGGACCGTAGCGCTTCGCTTCAATTAGCAATTGACATTTAACAATTAGCAGATGAAACGTAGCTTCGCTATCTTATCACATCTGTTAAATTGGTTCCAGGGGCTGAAATTATTTCGGCATTTGTTATTTAGCATTTAACAAATTATTTATCATTTACTAATTAGTCATTTAGCCCGAATTCCAATACGTCTGATAAATGATAATTTAAGAAATAATTTGTTAAATAGAAAATAGTAAACCTGCAAATAAGCTTCTAGAGCTTCTTGATTATGGCGATGCCATGTTCATGGTGGAGACTAATTCGTTTATCTTTGAAGAAATGGCTGACGGCTTTGGTGACGCCTGGCAGCGCGGCGCGTTCGTAATCGTCTATAGTAATGGTCCCACCGACTGAAAGTCGGGGCCAGACAAGTTCTAGCGAGTCGATAATAGATTCGTAGAAGTCGCCGTCTAGGAAGGCGTAGGCTAACTTATCTGGTAATTGCGAATTTGTTAAATCCTTGAACCAAGCCTTGTAAGTTATCGGCGCGGCTAGTCTAGCCTTTTGGAAAGTATTTAAGAATTGTTTCCTGCTGACAGTCAGTTCGCCGCCCTTGAACTCAGTGCCGGCGGAACTAGCGTCGGCCGATGTCTTTTCGGGCAGGCCGGCAAATGAATCATAGGCGTAGAATCGGCGCTGATCGCTATGCCCTGCACTATCCAAAACTCGCCTGATAAAAATACTTGTAGTGCCGATGTAACATCCGAATTCGGCGATATCGCCTTCAATGCCTTTATCCAAGGCTAATTCTAATTCACGAAGAACCACGTTTATGGCCGCACGATTGATTTGGTCCGAGATGATTGGGTATTTGGTGAGTAACGCCTGATAAATCATTACTTATACCTTACCTTATAGCTCAGACTTCGTTAATATTGCCGAAAGCCACTCGTTTTAAAATAACCTCCTGCATATTGGCCATGACCGCTGGTATGACAGTGAATTCGCCATAGCGGTCATTGACGATGTCGGCCGCCTTGGCCAGCGATCGATTGTCTAGCCTAGAATCGTCGAATAAGCCTAATTGCTCGGGATTACTCTGGCTCAGATTGAAGACGCTAACTCCCATGTTGGTGACCTTGGCTGGTATGACAGTGCTGTTTAGCAGGCGCTGGGCGTTGAGGAAAATGTCTTGAGTTGAATAGATGGTATGTTTGACCTTTTTGCCTTGGGCCCAGTAGGTGCCGTTTTCGAAGTTTAACCAGAGGTGGACGCCGCCAGCCATGTAGTCGCCGGCGCGCAGTCTACGGCCGGTTTTTTCGCATAATTTCATAAGTAATTTAGATAATTCTTCGACATCAGCCGTCTTCTGGCCGAGGGCGTATTGCTGGCCGAAGGTCTTGCGACCAAAATCACGGCTATCAACTTCGATGCCGCGCAGTCTTAAGTACCAATAAAAGCCGACAATACTCTTGAATACCTGGTCCTTGAGTAGCCATAGCGGCGCGTCGAGGAATTGCAGCGGCGTATAAATGCCGGCTAGATTGAGGCGGGCTTCGTATCTGACATTGATACCAGGCAGATCTGTTAGTGATAATTGAGAATAGATCTCTCGTAAATTAGTGCCAGTGATTACATCTAAGCCATCGGGTTTGTGTAGTCCGGCGGCTAGTTTGGCCAGAAAGCGGTTAGTGCCAATGCCGACATTGACGGTTACGTATTCGCCCAATGAGGCTTTGATATCGCGTTTAATTTCCATGCCAATGTCTGACAAGTCTTTGCCTCGCTGCACGGCCGTTGAACCTTGGAAATTAACCACGAATTCATCAACCGACTTAGGGGTGACTTCATCGGTGTAATTGAGTAGGACGGCCTTGAATCGACGGTGAGCATCGAAGTACTTTTCGGGATCCGGCATTAGAACTATGACGTCTCGGCACAATAGACGTGCTTCCCTGACGTTGACGCCTAGTTTGATGCCCAAAGCCTTGGCTTCGTAGGAAGAAGCTATCACAGCGCCTCTAGGTGTGTCATAGGCAGCAATTGCCACCGGTTTGTGGCGGATTAGCGGGTTAGCTTGCTGTTCCATGATGGCGAAGCAACTATTGAGATCGATGTGCATGATCAAAGGACGATTGTAGTTAATCGGCAAGTCCATCGCTGATGGTCTCCAGTTTCCAATGTAAGTTACTCGTGTCTAAGTTGAGTCTGAACCACATCGTTCGTTCCTTATCGATTAGTTCGAATATGTGGTGCATGGTCTGACCTTCTCTGACGGCATGCTGATAGCCGATTTCGCCGACGCTGTAATCGCGGTTTTGCCAACTTATAAGATATGGCAGAGCGACTCTCTTGCGGGCTGAATAGTACATAACAACACTGACTTCTTCGTTAATTTTTTGTTTCATATTTTTAGGCCACAACTTTCGTACTAACTAGCGACCAGTGAGCTTGTTCATCTTGGCGCAAACGGTACTGCATCTGGCCATCACTGACATCGAATAGTTTGACTAGTTCTTGGCCTTTGCGGACTAGGTAGCGCATACCGGACTCAGCGAAGGTGTATTCGCGGCCGTCGAGTAGCATTCTTTTTGGGAAGCTTTCGAAGCGCTGACTGCCGCTACGATTACGAAAATATACAGATGTGATTTCAATTTCTTTTGTAGCAAAGTTGATAGTTTCCATGATGATAAACTCCTGAAGTTTAGATTAAATTAAAGAGAGCCGAAAGGCGTTATACCAGTCAGAGAACGGATTAGATCGAGCTTCATGCAAATGTTGAGGATACCGCTTCGGATCGTCAGTTTTTAAGCTAGAAACTTTTAATCAGGAGTAGAAAGTAGGGACCGAAGTATACCTTCTAAAATATAAGTCTGCGCGGAGGAATCCTACATAGCCTTGGCGAAGTAGGAAGCCCACACATGGCTAATGCTTATTATACACATCCATTAATCACTATCAATACATCTCGTCATCCCAGCGAAGGCTGGGAACCAAACCTATCCATGCGCCGGCGGCGCACGCTTTCACTGTTACTTTTTGTATGGACAAAAAAGTAACCAAAAAACCACCGACATCACTCCGTCTTTACTATTAGTTGTAATAACCGAGCTTGCCTCGAGAACTCCTCATTATTGTGCTAACAGCACAATAAATCGTCAGACAACTCGAGGAAGCCAAGCCCGCTCAGTTCTTACAACAAATAATCAGGACTCCGTTCACAGTCGGGAGAAGCGCCATGGATGCTGAGCGAGTGCTCAGCTAATAATTATTTGACGTTGTTGACGAAGGCTACTAATTCGTAGGGTGTTAATTCGGCTTTGACTAGGTAGCCATCGGCTTGGTGCTCGATGTCGGCACGGACATCTTCGCGTTGCTCTAGATTGGTAGTAACGATAATCTTGGCTTTAAGATGCGGCGTTTGATTAGTGTCGCGCAAGCTGCGCAGTATTTCTATACCGGTGACATTAGGAATCATCAAATCCAATAAGATAATGTCGTAATCGTCAGTCTGAGCAGCCTTCAGAGCCTTGGTACCATCGCCAATCACAGTTATGTCGTAACCGGCCTTGGTCAGTGCCCTGGAGTAAAGTTCACCGATGAATAACTCATCTTCGATACATAGTATTTTGCGACCAGAAACACTATTGCTGTTATCTGGCTGAATTTGTTCATCGGGCATTTCATCAATAGGCATAGTTATACTTTAGCAGAATTAAATCATCTTCTATACAGTGAGTGATTCTTGATCCAGCCGTGGGCGCTGCGAACGATTTCTTTGTTGCCGCTGAGTTTTAGCTCCTCAGTCAGATTGGCGAATGGCAACAGTGTGAAACCGAATACGCTACCCTCGCCTTCCTTGCTCTTAATCCAGATATTGCCACCATGAGCCGTGACTATAGCTTTACATAGGTAGAGACCGAGGCCCGTACCGCCTATTTGAGCGCGGTTGCGGTGGTCACGATAGAACTTGGTGAATAAGTTAGGCACGATGCTAGTAGACACGCCTAGACCAAAATCCTGGACAGTTGTTTCGATAAGTCCGTCTTGAGTGAGGTGAGATTCGATTTTGATAGTCTTGCTGTTGCCGCTGTACTTGATAGCATTGTCGATTAGGTTGTTGATAACTTCGCGAATACTTAGGCTATCAACACCGACTTTAGGCAGACCTGGAGCTACATTTAGTTCTAGGCTAATCCCTCTTACTTTAGCCCGTAGAGTAATTGCGTCAATTGCGCTACTAAGCACCGATTCCCAGTCTGATTCTTGAAGCTGGAGCTGTAGTTGATCATTATCGACGCGTGCCACGTTGAGGATGTTGTTAACGAAAGCTGTCAATTGTTCGGCGCTTGACTTCATCTTGAGCATGAAATCTTGCATCTCGGGGTTGGCATGATCTTTGAATTCATCTTCAAAAACTTCAATGTAGCCTCTGAGCATAGTTAGCGGAGTACGAAGTTCATGGACACTTAAGGCGATGAAACTGACTGCCTGGTCATCTTGGCTGTATTGTTTTGTGTGATCAAATAAGACTACGAAAGTTTCCATTTTGTCGGAGTTGTCACGGTTGTAATATACCGCCAAATCGAATAGTAGCGTCGGATGATTATCGCGAACATTAAGCCTGACGCGCTCCCAAGAATTTACGGCTGTAGCGCTGGTAGTTTGGACTTTTTTGAGCCACGCGTCGAAAGTGTCCTCACTCGGAAAAGCCATGTCTAGCACCATGTAAATGTTCTTACCGACAAGTTCATTTATGGGAGTTCCAATATAGTTAGAAGCGACTTCGTTGGCGAAAATGATTGTCTGAGTACTATCCAGGATTAACAGCGGTAAAGGCAGGTTCTGAGCTACGAAATTAACGCTTAAGCCATTATCTTTCTTCTGAGTTTCGGCCACGTCTTTCGACAAGTCATATAGTTGGTAAATCTGGCTAGTTAGGCTCGTAACAAGTTCCTGCCCGAGTTTAAGATTTTCAATTTTCGGAGCGGCAATGCCATGGTCATTAGGACTGAGATGCAGCACAGCCTGCCAAATCGCTTGAAGCGGTTGCAGTACATAGTCGCTGATTTTGAGCGATATCAAGAAGATTAATATTATTGCTAGCCCGATGCTACCCAAAGCTATTAGCACGGGATTAAGTAAGCTAAACTCGGTTGCCGTCCACCAGAAACTTATGATCACTAGATTTTCGACGACAAATAGTAGCAGAAGATGTTTTCTAATCTGTTTTCTAATCTGTTCGAGATTGTTCATACGTTACGGTGCGTAGATGATATCAGTAGCCTTACCTAGGACAGTAATCCAAGTTTGGCCAGGGTTGAGCTTTACGACTGCACTAGAACTATCAGTAAAAACGAACTGGCTAGTGTTAGATGATTTTGCCCATTGGCCAATTGTTAACAAGCCGTCCTGGAAGAAGTAGGCTGGGCCACTTCCAATAGTTGAGTAGACAGAGTGTTGGCCATCAGATGCGATGCTAAAAGGTATAACCAGACCGATAACTACTTTTGGGCTAATTTGTGCGCCAGTATTAGCGTCAATGTGTGCTGCACCGCCTTCGCTTCTTAGGTAGCTATTAGTAGCAGCGCTGTAGCTGTAGGCTACGTTATATAGTGCACTCGAGACGTTAAAATTAATTGTGTTGACTGTTGGAACTTTGGAAGGAGCTTCAGCCTTACGTTCAAAACCAGTGTAAGTGCTGGTGGTGAAGCCCTTGCTCGCCTCTAACGCATTGAGTGTGGTTATCGCTGAGTAAACATTATGGGGTGCTGCGCGGCTTGAAACTCGGCGGTACGAGCCACTGTTATAGAATTGATCAAGATCTCGCATTCCCCAATCACGAATATTTGCTATTGCTTCAGGGCTGCCGCCTACATGAGCGTAGCCAGCGTCAAATCCAAGCGCCCATTGAACATAATATGGTCTCGCACTTCGGATTGGTCCAACGTTATCGGGAGCAGTATCTTGGAACAGAGCTAAAAACCTTGTTATCCCGCCTTCAGCAATAGCTTCAAATACTACTCCAGCGCTACTAAGACCAGATTGAGGGCGTGCAACCTGGCTGTTATCAATCATTACGCCTGTTACGGGTTCCTGATTGATGCTTGGATTGACTAATAGCCCAGTCAAAGTAGACGGTACAGTCACTGGAACTACAATTTTCTTAACTGGAGCAACCTTCTTGGCGACAACCACAGGTTTAGTCTGATGAGTTGAGAACCAATAACCTGCTCCACCGCCAACTACTAATACGATAACTGCGGCAATAATTAGCTGTTTCCTTGTAGGAGGCCAAGATATACTGAAGCGTTTCTTTTTGAAATTCGCAGGCACTTCGAAATTCTTAGGTTCAATTTTTACAGACTCGATAATAGGAGTAGTCTGAACATCGTCGGCAGCACTAACTTCTGTCGGTGTCTGAAAATTAGCAGATTCAGTCGGCAGGGCGTTAGTTGGAGTAAATGCGTCAGTGCTGTCTGTTTCGGCTTCTAGTAATTTTGGTGTTTTTTTGAACGGCTTAAAGTCATTAATC
>JAYVVJ010000049.1:0-4667 GCA_043787015.1 Candidatus Saccharimonadota bacterium
GGCAAAACACAGCAAGAATCTAAGATCAATGTTGCAAAACTATATAAACCAACTAATGATTTTCTTATCGCCGATCCGATTACAATTCTTGTTTTTGAAAACTCAGCGGATTTAGGTATGCCGATTGAAGAACAACCTAAGCCATCTGAGATTATAGAAATATCGACTGCGAATCTACCTAAATAGCTTCTCGATTAATTACTTATGTAGCGACTGGGCGGATTTTTAGTACTTAGCGGGCTAGTGTAAGTGCTGATTGGTAAGAATGTGAATTGGATATGTGAGGCGTTAACCGAAGTGGCGCCACCATCTATAACTTTAACGATTTCAAGAGTAAATCCAGTATTGATTATTCCGGAAGTTTGGCCTGACTTAAGTTTGAAAAGTTGCGAAGTAATGATCGGCGCAAGATTGGCATCGTTAGGTTTTATGGCGGCTGGATATTGACCACCATTTCCCTTAGTAGATAAGTCTTCAGAAACTTGACTAGCGAGCGCTGCAAAGTCAGCACCGTTTAATAATTGTTTGAGTGCTGCATCAGCCCTAGAATTAGTTGCAGTATCAAGCTTAGATACGACTGCTTGCTGTAAGAGTTGTTGTTTTAATTCTCGCTTAAAATCCGCTTCACCCCAGCCCCAGAATTGACTAAGTACTTCGTTAAGAACTTTTTGACTGCTACCTAAACGATTTTGACTTCGAACAAGATTAACCTGATCAGTGACTGCTTGATCTTTGACAATTACCTTATTCTTAGAAGCAAGCTGTTTTACCTGTGCATTGAGCACAACTTGTTTCATTGCTTGATCTTTAAGAACCTTGAGCTGAGCCTTACCTTCCTTTGTCGAGAAGTTGGCAGCTTGCTGCGTCTGGTAATAATGCATATTACGTCTTAGCTCGAAGAGATAAGATTCGTAACTAATCCAGGAATTGCCTGTTTTTGCCACTGGGAATGGAATAACTCGCGTCACCCCGTACATAAAGCTAGATGTAGTCTGATTTCTATAAAGTTCAATGCCACAAAACGCTAAGAACACCAACAAAACTACCGACAGTAGCATAATCGAGGTACGAACAATATTGTGTTTAGTTTGATGTAACGGATAAATAAATTTGCGAGCTCCGCTAAGTACAGCTTCACGATGTTCAGCAACAGTCTCGTTTGTAATTCGTGGTACACCCTGCAAGGCTTCGGTCACCTTTTTTTCGACAGCCTTAGACTGCCTCAGCGCTCTTGGCACGGCTTTCGGTATCTTAAACTTAAGCTTCGGTATTTTGGGTTTCTTCATTGGATTGTTTAGTTGCACGAGTATTATTAGCTACTTGATATGAACTAGTGTTGATTCCTTGGTCGCGCAAAATACTGAGGATTTTCTTCTGAATCTTAGCTGGATGATGAACATCACTAATAACCAAGTCACCGACGTAAGTTTGCATCTTCATTGTACCAAATCCGAGCAGAGTTTCCTGTAATCCAGCAACTTCGTAATTAACTGACTGTATCTGGCTTAGCCCTAAATCGGCCACAGCTCGGTGAAATAATCCCTTCTGGGTTATCTGTATGAAGCGCTGATCAGTAACAATGAAGACGCTGAAATGCCAACTAACCCAGCTAGGTGAAAAAACTAGAATTCCAAGTATTACTCCGGCTATTAGACCCCCGAAAAACATATTAAGTCCAAGGTTAGGATTAATTGCTGCGGGGAGGATGCCGACTAGCGGGCCGAGCAAACCAACTACAAGGCCTTTTCTCATAACTATCGGGTGCTTACGAAATACAAACAGCACCTCTTCGTCATCGAATTGATCTTCAAAGTATTTAGCGGGTATATCACTATCGCTAGTTTGTTTAGTTTTGACCATAAGCTTATTATATCTGATTGAATTAGTATTTGGTGTCCCCACCGCGACTCGAACGCAGATCTACTCCTTAGGACGGAGGTATTCTATCCATTGAACTATGGAGACAACAGATTAGATTGTATATTGATTTACTTAGATAGTCATCCCTATTATGTCATCCTGAGCGCAGTCGAAGGATCTATTGTTAACTAGTTCTCAGGATATATAGGTAATTAGTTAATCTGAATCATCTCTTCTTTCTTCATTACTTTTTGCATGACCAAAAAGTAATACAAAAAAGTCACCGACATCTCTCCGTCTTTACTATTAGTTGTAATAACCGAGCTTGCCTCGAAAGCTCCTCATATGTAGTGACGACCGTCACTACATAATCGTCAAACAATTCGAGGAAGCCAAGCCCGCTCGGTTCCCACAACAAATAATCAGGACTCCACTACAGGCCGGGAGAAGCACCACGGCGGCTGAGCTAGACGCTCAGCTCATTATTATTTCTTGATTTGAGTGAACTTGTCGTGGACTGAGTCGTAAGCGAAGATTTCTTCAGGCTTGAACCAATGTGCAACTTCTAGTTTAGCTTCATCGCTGTCGCCGGAGGCGTGTATCAAATTAGGAATAGCTGTTGATTTCGTATCTGCAAAAGCATAGCTAACATGAGCATAATCGCCGCGGATTGTACCCGGAATTGCGCTCTTCGGCTCTGTAGTGCCAACCATTTTACGGACTTGAGCAGCAGCTTCGATACCTTCGAGAACGATGGCCAGAACAGGACCTTCTTGCATGAATTCTAAGGTGAAATCAAACACTTCCTTGCCTCGTCGTGATATCATTTTACCTATCGTTTCATAATGAGCAAAATAATGTTCTTCTGAAGGGCTGACAACTTTAGCTGCCACAATCTTCAGTCCAACCTTTTCAAAACGAGTAATGATTTCGCCGACAATACCACGTTGCATGGCATCTGGCTTAAGGATGATAAGTGTTTGTTCCATTGATATTCCTTGTTTAGTTAATGCTATTGTAACAGATACGATTGACTATTTCTAGGGCACGAAACTACGTCGTACAATGTTATAATAGTTGTTATGCTATTCTCTAAAGCCAAAACCGATTTTCTGGAATATCTAGAAATTGAACAAAACCGTTCTCAGAAAACGATTCAGAATTATGATCACTACCTCACCCGCCTGATTGATTTCGCTGGTGAAATTAAGATAACAGATATAGACGGTGAGCTGATACGTAAGTGGCGGCTGTGGCTGAATCGGCTTGGCACGAATACTTCTGATGAACTTGGCAAGACTACGCAGAATTATCATTTAATTGCCCTTAGAAGTTTTTTGAAATACTGCGCACGTCGTGATATCCCTGCCCTAACTGCCGATAAGATCGAGCTATCTCGAACCAAGCGCAAACAAGTAACATTTCTAAACGAAGAGGAGTTGGCAAGAGTTTTTGATGAACCTGACGTTTCAACACTTGCCGGTTTACGCGATCGAGCTATCTTAGAACTACTATTTAGCTCAGGCCTTCGTGTTAGCGAATTAACAGGTCTGGATAAAGATCATATTAACCTCAAAAGACGTGAATTCATGGTACGCGGTAAGGGTGAGAAAGATAGGCCGATATTTATTAGCGAAGATGCGGCAAATTGGGTTGCTCAATACATAGATAAACGTCAGGACACTGCCAAACCTCTTTTCGTACGTTACAGCGGCAGCAAAAAAGTCGATTTATCAGGCAACTTCCATCGCCTAACTCCCAGAAGTATTCAAAGATTAGTGGCGCGCTACGCCCTTCTGGCCGGGATAACTAAACACGTTAGTCCGCACACTATGCGTCACTCATTTGCTACAGATTTATTAATGAATGGCGCAGATTTACGTTCTGTTCAAGCCATGCTTGGTCACAGTAACATCGCTACAACCCAAATTTATACTCACGTTACTGATCCGCATCTAAAGAGTGTTCACGAGCGCTTTCACCATAAACATAGTTAGCAATTAGGATCGGAGGCGTTGTTCTTGAAGTAGTTACCGCTGTCACCTGGCTGAGTAGTTGAAGTTTCGAATTGCTTACAAAGAGACTTAGTAGTCTGGATAGCAGTATCAAATGTACTAGAAGCAGATGTCGCATTAACCGGTATTCTAATCTGTACACGGCGTAATACATCCTGAGACTTGCCAGTAGCATCTATAAGTACTTGAGCACCGACCAATGGCAATTGAGTAGATGGAGCGCTAGCACTGAAGCCCGCTACTTGAAGTGCCGCTGATTGATAAATACTACTGACTCTTAGGTAGTAGCCGGTGGTTGTTAGCCCAGTAATAGTTACACTACAGTTAGTGTTGTCACACTTTGCGGCAACATTAGCTCCCTGATTAGCAATACCACCGTATTGATTACCGCCAGATCCAGAATAGCTTACTGTGCCCGCACCTGTTGCGCTAGGTTTAGTCGGAACTAATAATGCGGTCATGGCGTCTCTCATTAAATTTTGCATAGTAATAGTTCCGGTAGTCGGCACTAGATCAATTTTCAGAATTCCAAGTCCGCAAGTCCAGTTAACTACGTTAGGCAGCTGTCCAGTAGATGAAGCGGCTGGACAATTTGCAGTCGGGCTAGCTAGATTGGTCTGAGTTGTCTGCCAGGTAATAGTAAGTCTTTCTAATGCTGTGGCTGAATTGATTGGAATTACCTTGGTTGAAGAAACGCTGCTGTAACTAAGTGATGTTGGATTGGCTGTAACTAATACGCAGGTGTACTGCACGTCTGTTGAATTAAGGCTACCGGATCCAACATTTTTATAA
>JAYVVJ010000050.1:0-10663 GCA_043787015.1 Candidatus Saccharimonadota bacterium
TCATTTCTGGCGTGATGTCGGCTTCGACGAACTTAGCGAAATATACGTCAGCATGATGTTCCGCAGCCTGTCGATTAGCATGACCGGCATCTTCATACCGCTATATATGCTGAAGCTCGGTTACGGCGTAGCCGATATCATGGTGCTACAGATTGCTTTCTTTGGAGCTAGAGTTCTATTTTTCGATTACCTGGCCGGAACGATGGTTGCAAATTTCGGTCCGAAGCACACCATGCTATGGGGTTACTTATTATTAATAATTTCAACCGGTCAGTTTCTAACATTAGGTAGTATCGATTGGCCAATTTGGTTACTTGGCGCTGTTTGGGGTGGTACTAGCAGCTTATTCGCTATTCCTTTCCATGTCGATTTCTCAAAAGTTAAGCACAAAATTCATGGTGGCAAAGAACTAGGCTACGTCAAAATTATTCAGTATTTTGCTAGCGCTATCGGTCCAATTACAGGTGGTATCGTCGCAACTTTATTTGGTGGTCAATACATATTCTTGGTCGCCATAATCTTTCTAGTCATGGGTGGATTACCACTACTTAAAACTTCTGAACCTACAAAAACCAAACAAAAACTTAACCTTAGTGCGGTAAAACCTCGCAAAATTTCAACTGACATAATAGGCTTCGCAGCGTACGATATCGACCTTACAGCTTCTGTATTTTTGTGGCCGTTCTACCTTGGAGTGTTTGTGCTGGCAGGCGGAGCTTCTTACGCAAAACTAGGAGCTTTAGCATCAGTTTCGGTACTAGCAGCAATGCTTGCAGCTTTTGTAATTGGAAAACTGATTGACGACCACAGGGGTCGACCATTGCTTAGATTTGGTGCAATCGTAAACGCTGGCTTCCACTTATTCAGACCATTTGTGAATACATACCCTCAAGCCTTACTAATCAATACATTAGATAATCCTGCGACAGTCGCATACCAAATGCCGTTCACCAAGGGTATGTACGATGTTGGTGATGACATGTCCGATAAGAGAACAGCCTATTTCACAATCATGGAATGGACATCGAGCATTGCAAAGTTATTATTTTGGGTACTGCTTGCTATTATGCTGAATTTCTGGAGTACTTATGCAGTGATGACCTTAGGTTTCGTAATAGCGTCTGCTGCGTCGTTATTTATTATGAAAGAAAAGTTCAGAGCCTTAGATTAGTGGTGCTACACTTTAGTTTATGTCTAGAGTAATTATTGACGTTCGTGAACCTTCCGTATACGCCTCTGGCCATGTCGAGGGAGCATTGAATATAGCACCTCAGGAATTGATGAATGGTTCGCCTCAACTAAAGTCTATAGCCAAAGATGACGAATTAATTCTCTACTGCAAATCTGGCAGCCGATCGAATGTTTCTATGCAAATACTCGGTTCAATGGGCTACACAAACTTAGTTAACGGTATCAACCAAGACCACGTAAAAGCTAAGTACGGCCTGTAGTATCGTAATGTCTCGCTCGAAATATTAGTTTAGAGTTTCGTAAACGACTCTCGACAGATCAGCAAGTTTAGTCACTGTAGAGCCGATGGACATGATCGAAATTATATAAGTAGATCTAGCGCCGTAAACAATAGCCGTATCATTTTGGATATTTTCTAGCCAGCCCGGCTTGTCGGCTACGATGATTTCGGCGGGCAAACCAGCAGGAATTCGCTCTCGCCAGACTTGACGCTTCATTCTAGATAGCATGATTTCAGTATTTTCTTTGTTCAACAAAGTTCCAGCATTGAGTCTGTAGGCTAAATCTACTTCGTCTTTGGCTGTCGAAAGTTTATCCAAATTATAATTATTGCCACTATAGTCATAATTATTTATATAAGTGTTTTTGAAACCTTGGTCATGCAGAAAACCATCTATCTTTGACCAGCCGACGGTTCTACCCATCGGCAGTGAGCAATCATTGTCGGAATACACCAGCATAGAATCTATACAGCTTAGGACACTTTTATCGCCTAGCATGATTTTATTTAGACTTACAGTCTGATTTTCTACAGCATGTAGCACGACGTATACCAAAAATAACTTGTAGGTGCTGGCCGTAACAAACTGTTTATCGGATTAATAGCTAGCGGTTCGCTTTGGTCCTGTTATCTCACGAACACCAATACCATAATCACCAGTGTTAAGCCTTACCCAGTCATCGATAGCTATTTGAAGTTTGTTAATAATCACGGGTTTTACTTCAACTTTTTTTATCACCGCTGCGGGCTTTTTAGGTATCGGTTGGATAGCGTTACTGTCGTTACCAGCTGAAGCATAAACACACGCTAAAATAACTGCAAAAATCAAAAATAGCAGGCGCGGGGCTTTAAACATACTTAAATTATACTTTGTATGACCCAAAACACTCATCATTAAAAATATGTGATAAATGTAATTATAACCATAAGCACTCGTGGTAAAATATTATTAATGACAAGAAAAAACAAAAAACGACCAGCGCCGTTATCGACTATATTAATTGCCGGTGCGATTATTATGTTCTGGCGTGGAGTATGGGGACTTATGGATATTTATCTATTCCCTAACGATCTGCCGTTAAGCTACGCGATTAGTTTTTTGATTAGCGTTTTGCTATTTATATTCATACTGCGACACCACGTTAAAAATCTAGCCTAGACATAACGTATAGGCTAAAGAAATATTATTTACCGAAACGGCGATGGCGAGTGGCGTAATTATCGAAAGCTTCGAGTAAATCTTGCTCGTTAAAATCTGGCCATAATTTATCCGAAAACAACAACTCGCTGTAAACTGAGCGCCAAGTCATGAAATTACTAAGACGCATTTCGCCAGAAGTTCTAATGATCAAATCGACCGGCGGCACATCTGATGCATAAACATAATTGGTAATCATTTCAACTGTCACATCATCGGCGGCTACGCCACTTTTCACAATACTTTTAACGGCATCGACAATCTCTTGCTGACCACCATAATCAAGACAAAGTAGCAAAGTACCAGCCGTATTATCCTTGGTCAATTCTTCGGCCGTATCGATAGCTTTAAGTATGCTAGGAGCTAATTTATTACGAGAACCGGCCACTCTTAGGCGGATGTTCTTATTATGAAAACCCTTGACTTCATTCTTAAGCACCCAGCCTAGGATTTTCATGATATCGTCAATTTCTTTTGGGTTACGTTGCCAATTTTCGGTCGAGAAGACATAGGCAGTCATATACTTAACGCCATGGTCTAGAGCAGACAACGAGATAGTTTTCAAAGTCTCATAACCTTGACGATGACCATCAGCCACAGATTTGCCATTAAGCTTGGCCCAACGGCGATTGCCGTCGACAATAAAACCAATATGATTAGGAACGGACACACTCAATTTTTCAGAAGACATGAAGACTATTGTACCACTGTTAGCGCTATATTTCTTCAGCTATTTCTTGCTAGCTCTATGGCTTCCATGGCATAAAATATGATGGCAGTCGATAAATTGTATTTCTCATCTGTTAAATCAGCTTCATCCAACCATTTCATTTCATCGTGCTCGTTGGACTTAACGAAGTCTCTGCTGGAAGATTTAGCGAAATAGACTAGCGATATGTGTTGATGTGGCAAGTGCGCATCGTGAACATCTAGATAGTTCGGTGTCAGCAAAAATTTGGTGCCTGGAGAATCTAGCTCGGGTTTGGCACTAAGAATAGTGACCTCTAGCCCACACTCCTCTTTTATCTCACGATAAAGTGCCTGCTCTGGATCTTCATCCAGATCAATATGCCCACCTATAGGTAGCCATTTCTTATAATTCGGATGGTCGACCAGTAGTAACTGGCCAAGTTCATTTACGATATAGGCTGAGATTGTGAAGTCGTATAGTTCGTGAATGTGTGCCATGAAGATATGTTAGCAGTATTGCAGGGCTTTACAGAAGGTATATAATGTAATCACAGTTAACCAAAACATAAATAATACTAAAAAGGATAAGCATGAATATTCGTAAAACAAATAAATCAGGATTTGCTGTCATCGAGTCAGTATTAATCTTGATAATCATCGCTGCCGTAATAGGCGTCGGTGGATATGTCATCAATCAGAAGGATTCTATCAAATCATCTGTTGGAACTAGCACATCAAGCACTGATACTTCCGCCACTAAAGACACAGAGGATAAGTATTCATCAGCCACTAAACTTCAGGTCGTAAACTCCACTAATTCTGATATATCCAAACTAATAAGTGATGAATCAGATACGGAATTCAATTTGGACAAATCTTCAGATAGCGACGCATTGATTAAAATTAACGACTCTAACAAAGCAGCAAGCGAAATAGGAGATGCATATAATGAAAACGACCTCTAAATATAATTTCAAAAGACTAACTACCAAATCTTCCGCTCTACTAGCATTAATCCTACTAATGCCGATTAGCACTTTAGCTATAGAGTCAGAGAATTCAGGAGAATCTAGTGGTAGCGGTTCGTCATCTTCATTCTGTTCTAAATTCAGCGTAGAATCTGCGAAAATTACATCCAAAATGACTGAGAAAGCAACTAAACTTACTACTACTTGGAACAAGCAAAATGAAGTGTTCACGTCTAAGTCCATAGCAAATGATCAAAAAGTTAACGAAGCTCGTGTCAAATCAGATGCCGCACGAACTAAGAACATCCTAGCCCTAGAGTCAAAAGCGTCTAATGAGGCACAGACACAAGCGGTTAAGTCTTACGAGGCTGCTGTTAAGTCCGCCATATCAGCCCGCCGAGCTAGCTACGATGCCGCCAAGGCCACCTTCCGCAGTGCAGTTCAAAGTGCAGTAGAAACTAAACAAGGTTCGGTTATTAAACAGTACGAAAGCTTTACTGCTGCTGTAAATACTGCAATTGGTACAGCTCAAGCCAGCTGTACAGCCACACCTACAAACAGCTCAGCTATTCGCGACACCTTTAAGGCCTCTATGAAGTCGGCTAAGTCGACCTACCTAAAAAGTCGCTCTTCTGACGGAACTATCGGATCACAGGTCAAACAACTTGTAGTCACCCGCAATAGTGCTTTCAAGGCCGCCGACACCGCCTTCCAAGCAGCGATGTCTACTGCCAAAGATAGCCTTAAAGTAGCTTTCACCAAAGCCACCTAAATCCTCTCCCGTAATAAAAAATAGCCCCTTATTTTGAGGGGCTATTTACTATACTTATTTTTTGAAGAATTGCTGGCTGCTGTGTAGAGCAGTAAGTTCGCGCTTGGCGAAGGCTTCACAAGCGAGTTTGGCATCAGCGTAAGTCATTTGCTGAGGTGGAGTTTTCTGAGTCCAAGCACTTGGACCGCGAAGAGCGCCGACTATACCAAGCTCGTGCGCAACTTTGAGATATCGGATAGCATCGATAACTACACCGGCACTATTCTCAGAATCTTGAACTGAAAGCTTAATATCAAGATTAACTGGCGCATCACCGAAACCACGTAGGCGTAGGTTGAAGTAAGCAACCTTATTATCTTGAAGGTACGGCAAGTAAGTACTTGGGCCGGCGAACAGACTATGTTCGGCAACTGGTATGCCGCGAAGCTCGTTCTGAGCGCGAATAACATTCTCCTTGGACTTCTTCTTGGAAGCGAGCCTAGACTGGACCATCATATTATTAAAGTCAGTATTACCACCAATGTTAATTTGCTGGTGGAAATCTACTACGAAGCCGCGGTCGAATGCTAACTCTTGTAGCATTTGGGACAGAATACTGGCACCAAAGGCACTGCGCATATCGTCACCAACTATTGGTAGACCAGCATCGACGAACTTCTTTTCCCAAACTGGATCGCTAGCAATGAAGACCGGAATACAGTTAAGGAAAGCTACGCCAGCATCGATCGCCGCTTGAGCGTAAAATTCACTAGCCTTTTGTGATCCGACAGGCAAATAATTGATCAATATATCGGCACCTGATTCTTTCAATACACTAACAACATCGACTGGCTTTGCATCCGAAAGTCGGAAGCCTAAATCTTCAGGCTGCTCAAGCATGTAATCCGATACGCCGTCTAAGACTTCACCCATTTGAACGATCGGGCCAGCCGGCACATCATTCATATATACACGGGCGCAGTTAGGCTTGGCGAAGATTGCTTGCCCTATTTGTAAACCAACTTTACGTACATCAACATCAAAAGCGGCAACAACTTCAATATCAGTTGCGCGGTAGCCACCGATATCTTCAAACATTAGGCCAGGCACGCTGCCGGCAGCATTAGCTTTATAAAATGCGAAGCCTTGGTAAAGAGCAGAGAAACAATTTCCAACACCTATAATCGCAACTTTAATCTTCTTATCAGGCATGAATATATTCTCCTATTAATGGGTAAACTTGACCTTTATTTTACGCGAGGTTATTATATATATCTAATATAAATATTTTATAGTTCGATAACTTTTATTTATGCATAATCGATTACAATTTTTCGTGAAATTAGTTGAGACTGGTAGCTATACCAAGGCGGCAAAAGAGCTGCACTTGTCACAGCCAGCTCTGTCTATTGCCATCCAAAAACTAGAGCGCGAATTATGTGTGCAGCTAATCGTTCGAAGCCATCGTTCATTTAAGCTCACAGATGCCGGAAAAATCACCTACAACGCAGCCAAAGATCTCGACAAACAAACTGAAAAACTTAAAGTCGAACTAGCCGAACTGGCTAATCAAAAGCCATCAATTTCTATCGGCATGATTGATAGCATCGCCTACGCTCTTATCTCACATGGTGATCGATTTGCCGAACTAGATAAGCATATTAAATTGTCCTTATCTATAAATGACTCCGCACATTTGATTGCAGCCTTGCAAAGAGAAGAAATTGACATTGCCATAGTCGCCGAACAGACTACTCCACTACCTTCAACTCTGACAGAGAGACATTTAAGTAGAGAGCCTTTAGTAATTGTTACACATGCTTCAACAGTAGAGGACGCCAAGCTTGATATTAAAAATCATAGAATCAATAACTTCTTAAGCTACAACGTCGGTTCCAATAGCGCCGCCATCATCAAGCATTCTCTAGAAAAACATGGCATCGAAATCTTCCCCGTCTTCCATTCGACTAGTCCTGAAATGCTACTTCGCGTCGTTCTAGCCAAGCGCGGTACGGCGGTACTGCCTTATGTACTATGCAAGCAATACTTACAGTCCAAGGAATTATCGATCGTCAAAATTGGCAAACATTCAATAATTGACCGCGGCATTAGCCTAGTCACCAATAAAAATCAGAAATTATCGCTTCTACTGAACAGAGCCTCTCAAGAAGTCAGCAAAGTTCACGAACAACTTCGCAAAGAAATCTCCAAGCTTTAATCATTAGACAATTGGTACAATAGGTAGGATATGAAAATTAATATTAGGCTAGTCAAAGATTATAAAAAATTCGGACTATTCGGATTACTCATCTTGATAATGCTCTTAATGATTGTCAGTATTAGCAAAGATTTTTTCAATTCACCATCTGTCGGCGTAGTTGAGGAGACCAAGGTAGTTAGCGCCAACAGGCTAACTCTAATTTCGTTCGAAGGTAAAAATTTTAGCTTCAGTTATCCAAATTTATTTCAGCCAATTGAGTCCAGTCCAGTCAATGGTAGCGATATAGAGAAATACGCTTTCGTTGCCAATCAAGCAGCTATGTGGAATCTGGACATAAAAATTTCGTCTATTAGTCAGGCGGACTTAAAATATGACGGCAACTATAATCTGCGCAAAACCAATCCTCAGACGTACACTGAAGAAGTTAAGACACTTGGCAATAATAAAGCTCATATAATGACCGACAGCGCCGGAGGATACAACAAGGTAGTCTTCCTATTAAATAGTAAGATCGACGCGACTATACTACTTTCTTCAAGCTCATCTTTAGATAGCACTAGAATGGACGCCGCCCTATATCAAATGATAGCTTCATGGAAATGGCTCTAAAGTTTATTTATCATTTAACATTTGGCATTTAACAAATTAATTAGCATTTACTAATTGTCATCCCAGCCATGCTTGTCATCCCAGCGAAAGCTGGGATCTCCTTTCAATTTAAGCAGTACTTAGATTCTAGGAAGATTCCAGCTTTCGCTGGAATGACAACCTCACGCACTTTGACAAATGATTAATTTAGAAATAAATTGTTAAATGGTTAGTAGTAAATGAACAATGCTTTATAATAGTTCTATGTTTATGAAGTCTTTTTTGGGTATAAGCTTTGGGTTGATAGCTGTAATTACTGCTAGCCCGAACTACAATCTTAATAGCGCCAGTCTCGGCAGCGGTAGCACTAATAGCTCTACATCAACAACTTACAGTCTAGATGCCTCAGCCGGTGAAACCCAAGGTTCAACTACTAGCAGCACCAACTACAAGACCAAGTCTGGCGTTGTGCAGACCGAGCAAGCCAACGTCCCAACAGCCCCTACGCTTAGCAATAATGGTGGCGCTTACACTGATAAACTGAACTTCATCATCAACCAGTCGGGAAATCCATCAGATGCTACATACTCTGTTGCAGTATCTACTACCAGTAACTTCACGGTCACTAACTACGTTCAAGCAGACGGAACGTTAAATACAACTGCTGTATATCAAACTTATAGCGCTTGGGGCAGCGGCACTGGTACCCTAGCTCTTGGATTGTCTTCAGGCACTGCCTATTGGTTCAAGGTCAATGCCATACATGGTAAGTTCTCAGCCAGCGGTTATGGTCCGTCGGCGACTATTTCTACTGGTTCTAATGTAACTTTAAGCTACTCCCTAACTCCTAATACGATCAATCTAGGTAACCTACTCGCTGGCAGTGTAGTCAGTGGTGGAACTATATCGTTTACATATGCAACAAGTGCCGCAAACGGTGGCAATATATATATGGCGGGAGCAACGACTGGACTAGTGAGTGCTTCAAGTAGCAATTACAGCATCAATGTGTCACCACCAAGCGGCGACCTGTCATCCCTAGTTGAAGGATTTGGTTTACAGGCCCTGACAGCTACAGCTGGTCTATCCATGCAATCGCCCTACAATGGTTCAAGTAACGTCGTAGGCTCAGTTTACACTTCATTCCAGCCAGTTTACTCAGCAACTGCCCCTGTTACAGCTGGTACGGCTACTGCTAAATTAATGGCTAAGTCAGCGATCAAAACTCCAAGTGCCGATGACTATACAAATACGCTTACTTTTATTGCAGCGGCATCGTTCTGAAAAGCGTAATATATTGTTGACAACAGACTTCAAGACTATTATGCTAATGATAAGTAACAAAAAAAATAATTCAAAAATTATTAACTTATAGGATAATAATATTCATGAAACGAATCAAAGTTCTATCAAAGACAAAGTACGCCTTACTAGCCCTAGCACTTGTTGCTAGTAACTTCTACTTCCTGCTCGGGACTGCTTCAGCTGCTCCGCTTACCAATACTTTTGTTCAGCTTAACCGTATGTCTGCAGGTCAAACGACTAGCTTCCGTCTAGTTTTCCGGACTGTTGGTGCTGGTGCCACTTCTGCAACTGTCAACTTCAACGGTGCCGATGCTACTACTTGGAGCGCATCCTCAGGTGTAGTTAATGCTACTCAGACTGTTTCGTCTGCTTCTTGTGCTGCTGCTACCGGTGCTACAGCTCTACCAGGTTCAATTACAGCTGCTGGTGCATCGAACACGGTTACTATTTCAGCTATTACCGCATTGGCTGCAACAACTCTATACTGCGTAGACTTAACTAGCGCGAGCGCTGTCACTAACGCTACTGCTGGTGAATACCACCCTATAATCACTGTGGGAGCTGACTCTACTACTGTCGCGGTTCGTACTGTGTCCAACGACCAGATCGTTGTTAGCGCTACAGTTCCTCCGACATTCAACCTTGCACTAAGCGGAAATACTGACTCATTCACTGCTAACCTTTCATCAAGTACTGTTGGTATCACTACTGGACGAACAGTCACAGTCAATACGAACGCAAAGAATGGTTGGTTCGTCTGGGCATTCAGCGTCAGCTCAAGTGGTCTAACCTCAGTCGTAGGTTCCTCTAACATTCCAGCTACCACTCCAGGCACTACTGCAACGATGGTCGCTGGTACACCTGGTTACGTATTTGGAGTTACGGGTTCTTCAAATGGTACAGGAACAGGTACTATCACAGTAGTTACAGCTTACAACTCTAACGGCACCACTACTGGATCTGGCCTAGACACTACTATTCGGCAGATCGCATCTTCTAATGGTACTAACGCGGCGGCTACACTAACTGTCAAAGAAATTGCAGCCATCAGCGCTACTACTCCAGCAGCTAACGACTATACCGATACAATTACAATCATCGGTGCCGGTTACTTTTAGATAAAACAACTAAGACGCATCATTTAACTGCGTTACTCCTGTCATCTCGAGCGTAAGTCGAGAGATCTATTACTCTTTATCTAGTGACTAAACGGATCCCTCCATTCCAGTCGGGATGACATCGTTTCAACTGCACAAAAATGCTGGAAGTCATATATACTAGTCCTAATGAAAGTTCGGGACTACATACGGGAATCGGGAGTTTTTGGCGGGGCAATAGTATGCCTGATATTAATATTGTCATTCACCTCCCCAGCCCACGCCGCCACTCCCGCCTTCAACATCACTTCTTCTCCTCTGCCTATTGAACTAGTAACTAAGCCAGGACAAACAGTTACTACTAATCTTCGTGT
>JAYVVJ010000051.1:0-4600 GCA_043787015.1 Candidatus Saccharimonadota bacterium
TATTAATATAGTTTTGGATATATAAGTTAAATGACAAACCAAGAAAAAGCAGAGATTATTATTCCCGCCCAGAAGTATCTTGATGAACAGGCTCAATATGCCCTAGATACCTTCAAGGCACCTTCTTTCAAAGGTATTCCTGGAAACAAAGTTCGTAGAACAAGTCTAGTGCTTTGTGATTTTAAGCCATTAGAAATATTACGTGCTGATATTTCGGCCAATCTTGAAATTGTCAGTAATTCTCTAGACATTAAAAAATTATCAGAAAACGAAATTTGCAAAATGAATTCTGATCTATTAGTAGGCTACAAACAAATTGGTTTTATTTTGTCTGTAGAACTCTTATCTAAAGTTGTAAAAGATAGATTAAATTCAGATGAATACGAGAAGAGGCATATTCCTGACGGCCATGAAGTTCATAAGATATCTAAAGTTCATATTCTTGAGCATGTTAAAAATATAAGTAACTTGACTGGCAACTACCATTTAGACATTGATAATCTTCAATATGCAAATGTGCCAGAGCTTAATCCTCACCCGAGCTGTCTTATTGGTTCGATCGGGCGAATTGTTCTAATACACCATGTTCCTGAGATAAGCAGTTACGGATCTTCTTTATTTATTACTCCTGTAGATCTATTACTAAAAACAGCCTAAGGTATTTTTTTGAGTTTCATTTGAGTGTAGCGTTCGGCAGAAAGTCTTGTTAGCTCGGCGTCTTCTTCAGTGTTGACGAATTTCATGGCTTCAGCCATCAGAGGATGGATTTCGGCTAGTTTCTCGTGCATTTCTAGGACTAATTTACGGTAGCCAGGATGGCCTTGTGGGCTGGTTCGTAGTTCATGAAAGTGGAAAGCTTCTCTGGCATTATATGTAATCTTCCAACGCATCTTATGGCCTAGTAACGTGGCATACTGAGCTTCTAACGCATAGCCGGATTGTACTAGTAAACTGTGTAGTTTTAGGCTGATTTCGAAACAAGCTTCATATTGTTCACTTAAGCCCGCTTCTTCAATGATTTCTGGAATTTCATAACCAAATCTTGGAGTTAATTGCTGCCAATTGAGATCATCAACCATGCGATGTCTCTGTAAATCTCGGAAAATTCCGTAATCACAAACTAAATCCCAGCTGTAATGAGCTTTTTCGATAGCTCGACCAGGTTTATGGCGGCGATTGTAGCGTTCGCCGATGTAGCCTTTGAATACCTCAGTTTTCTTATCATAAGACCAATTGCTTACTTCTGCCTGTAGTGATTCTAACGGTAGATTGCTGTGCTCATATAACATGTCAGGAACCAAAAGCAGTTCATTCTTTGGCCAGTAATCGACTAAGGTTACTGCTTTATCAATAGCGTTAGAGTGAGTAGATGCTAGGTTTTCTTTAGCTATTTTCGACATTGAAGCTGCGGTATCTGCTCTATAAGCAATTAACGCACCGCCACGATCTGGTATATCAGCGCGCTGTAAGAAGGTCGGCATTACTTTGCGTGCTTGTTTAAGCAATTCATCGCCTGCTATCTGTGCCTCCGGTAAGAGATCGCTTTGTAAATGCATAATAAGGCTTTCTAAGGCTTGTCCTGAAGCAAATACACCGACAGTAGCAGTTGTAGCTACAGGAAGTACGGAGCGGGCAGCATCACAGGCTTGAGCTCTTGTAGCTCCTAGCCATGCTAAATCTCGCTCGGCTTCTGGAGTAGTAGAATCGTTTCTAACATGATCAGTAAGTTTGTGTACGATACCTGAATACAAATCAAATAGTGTATCTATCGCCTGAATGTACTGCTTCTTTACAGAAGGTTTGAAATGCTCAGGTATATGGTAGCGATACTTGCCGTCGGCATCCTTTTTATCGAAGTAAATGTAACGGGTTGATTGTTCAAGATAGGCGGCTAACCTGCCCCATTCCAGTTTTTTGGTGAGTAAATTGGATGCATTCTCGACGACGAAGTGTAATCCGCCAAGCTGTTGAACTGAATCATCGCCATAAGCTGTGATAACTCTCTCAAGTAGCTTAGAATCTTTGCCAAGTTGACCTGCGAATTCATCCAATATCGTGACGCGCATATCATCACCACGACGGCTTAGACGAGCCATCGCAGCAGCAATAGTCACCGGGCTTAGCTTGTCTGTAAATGCATAAATATTGCTTTCCGTATCTGTTACTGCATCAGCTAGATAGTTCTTACCAGCTTCTGTGATAGTTGTAATTCCGTCTGATTTTTCAACATAAGTTTCTGCTTCAGTTTCGGGAATATCATTAGCAATAGGTTTATCATGATATTTTTGGTCGATAATAGATTTTATAGATGTAGGTTCAGATATAGATGCTGCACTTGACGTATCACGCAATGATAGCTCATCTTGCACTAGTTGCCAGATAGCTTCGCTGGTTGCTTCAGCCCCTTCACTGGCATACACAACCGGTAGATTACGTTGTTTAGCCTCCCAAAGATAACCAGCTCTGACTCTTTCTAGGAATGCTTCATCCAAATTGTCGAATCGTTCACCCGCACTGCGCTTGATGGCTCGATCTTTAAGTACATTAGCCGGTGCATCCATAACAATACAAAGATCTGGTTCAACTCCGTCAACGGCGAAACTTATTATGCTATTGATAGTGTTATAGTCGGGTACATCGCCGCGACCATAGTATTGGATGGCTAGCGTAGTTAGATAATTGCGATCAACTACGCAAATAACACCGTGTTCGACGCTTTGTTTGATTACTTGAAGGCTTTGAGAGCGGGCTGCATTATAAAGTAGCACTTCAGTCCTAGTATTCATTGGATAGCGTGGATCTTGTGTAAGTGCTCTTATTGCTCGAGCGGTTAGATCGCTTTGGCTATCCGGTTCTCGAAGTACTCTGACTGGTAAACCAGCTAATTGCAGGCGTTTGGTTAGTTCTAGTATCTGAGTAGTCTTGCCGACGCCCTGCGGGCCTTCTAGAACGATGTATTTACCCCTAGTCATAGGGAAGGCCTTCTATCTTAGGTGGCATAGCTCTAACGTCTCGGTAGGCTTTAGGTAGCATCATATCAGGTGACCAAGTTTTGATAATAGTGTCCAGATCTGTTCCTTGCTGGTATTTACCGCTAAAATTAGCATCACGGCCGCTGCCGTAATTGCCGTCCACTTCACCAGTTTCATGGAATATAATCTGAGCAGTTCGTTCGCCTACGGGCAACAGCACTGTTTCACGGTCGTTAAGGTTGTAGATTTCAAGTGTTAATCGGTTAATATAGCCTGGATCTATCCATCCGGCGTCGAAACAGACTGCTATACCATTACGTCCCCAGCTCGAACGGGATCGTACTTCGCAGGCTCCAGGAGGCAATATTCCGAAAAATTCGTGCGTATGAGCAAGTATTCGTTCTCCTGGCTTAAGACTTATTACGGGGTGATCTAGCGGAATATTATTTACAGGCTTGAATCCATTAAGTGCGCACCATTCACCGTGTGTAATAGCTTTATAAGGTCCATCAAAGTAGCGTTCCACATCTTCTTTATCGAAAGGATTGTAAATGGTGCGTTCGTTCATTTTTTCGATTCGATAATAGTAGTACCCGAGGGTAACATCTAGGCTGGCGTGACTAACGTGCTTAGGTGTAAAGGGGTGACATATAATATGCCCAACTTCAATTGCCTGCCTAATCTGTATGTTACTGAATACCGACATTATTCCCCCGATGTGATATCTATAATTCTAGTTTATGCTAGGTGATTATAGCAAGCAGAATAATAATGTGATTTTTACGCAAATAAATGTTCATAACTACTAATGCTTATAAATAGATTACATGAGTAAACAGTTGACCGGCTACAGACAACTGAATACTGATAACTATTATTTGTTATTACTGATTGACGCTAGCGAGATCGACAGCGATAGATGGGCCCATTGTAGTCGTAATATGTACGGCTTTGAAGTAAGCGTTCTTAACACTGTTAGGCTTGTTAGATTTAATGCTAGTTAGTACGGCATTGATATTATCTAGGAGCTGAGCTTCGGTGAAGCTAACTTTACCGAATCCAAGGTGAACAATACCAGTTGTATCGACGCGGTATTCAACACGGCCAGCTTTAGCTTCTGCTACGGCGCGGTAGATGTCAGTAGTAACTGTACCGCTCTTAGGGTTCGGCATAAGTCCACGTGGACCTAAGATACGAGCGTATTTACCAAGTTTTGGCATTAGAGTGGGAGTTGAGACTAGAATATCGAAATTGATAGTTCCCTTTTCTAGCTGAGCTAACAAATCGTCCATTCCGGCTATATCAGCGCCAGCTTTCTTAGCTTCTACTGCATCGTCTGTAAGTACGGCAACACGGACATTTCGACCGCTTCCAGCTGGTAATAGAAGGCTATCTCGGATGTTTTGATCTGCATGACGCGGATCAACGTTCAAATTAACATGCATTTCGACTGTTGCGTCGAATTTAACATGGCTAGTTTGCTTGGCTAATTTTACGGCCTCTTCTAGGGTGTATTTCTTGTTAGCTTCAAGAAGTGTTGCACTTTTGCGGAAACCCTTGCCTGCGCGCTCTAGACGAGTGCGTGTGGCTTTAACTGGGGCTTTAGGCTTATCTTCTGCATCAACTTC
>JAYVVJ010000052.1:0-4587 GCA_043787015.1 Candidatus Saccharimonadota bacterium
CTGTTTAATTCGTGATTTAACTGATTTTAGGTTCGGTATTTCACGTTCCATCGCTTCCCAAAAGTCAGAACCATGTCGCATAACCTTGGTATGTACCAATTCGTGAATTAAAACGTAGTCAATTAGTTCCCAGGGCAACTGAACTAAGTATAAATTTAGAACGATATTTGATTTTTGGTCACAGCTTCCCCATCGACTTTTTAGCCTTTTAATAGACACGTTATGATATTTAAATCTGTGCTGCATAGCTAGTTCAGCTAGCCTACGAGGCAGCAGTTGTTCAGCTTGTGCGCGAAGGGCTTTTACGCTAGCCTTACATGCTGCAGCTTGCACTAAATCGTGGGTAGTATCTAATTTATCTGAGTGTCTTATTCTAATTTCATTATCGACAATTCTTCCAGAAAGTTTTGAATCTACGCCGGGTATGAAGACTAAATGGTGAGCCTTACCTACTGATTGATTGTGAGTTAGAAGGTTTGGTTGCTTTTGCTGAGATTTAATCCAGCCGAGTTTTGATTTAGCGAATACTAAACCTGAGCTATAGGGCGCCCATAAGGGCATGCTAACTCTGACTTCGCCTGTCGAACCTATACTTAGTCTAAGATTTCGATTAGATTTTCTTTTATATATTTTTACTATTATTTGATCATCTAATGAAAACTGCTTGAAAGCCATGATTAACGTATAGATATATTACGGCGACTATCGTCGAATCGACCAAGGCTAGGAATTAAGTTCACCATTCCTGGTTTAATCACTCGAGATTGAGTTTCTTCGGTAGTGATAACGCCCACGTTGCGCAATTTGCTTACCGCAGCACTAAGCTGCATGTTAAATACATGCTTTCCGCTAGCGACAATATAATCTTCGGAATGAGTAGGATTTTGCATGTGGCCTAACACAACGTCAAAATCTTGACGATTAAGTTCTTTGGTGAATTTATCATCAACTCGACGACGATCACGCTTCAAATTACGATTGTAGGCAGTTGTAGAGTCCATCTGAAACCATACTAGAATAGGTAGGGCATGATTTTTAACTGATAGCTGCCTAAGTGTTTGCCTTTGAGAAGAACGAATAGTACTGGCATCATAAACGACGCTCAGGCCTGCGTTCAGGAATTCCTCTGCCATATAATCCATAAGTTGAGCAACAATCGCATTTTCTTGTTTGTCGTATACTGGATTTTCAAATAACTCAAACCGAATTCGGTCAGCCTGGAGGTGAGTAGCTTGCACGTTCTCGCAAAATTGTCTCGCAAAGTATGTTTTGCCTGCTCCAGGATAGCCATAAAGCATCATCAAAAACGGTTTGGATGGGTATATTTTTGCCATAGTTAACTATAGGTATAGCAGATTTTTGCCAATCTGAAAAGACAGAGATGACATTTTGTCTGATATTTCGTATGATGTAACAGTTACTAAGGCTTAAGGGGCATAGTACAGCGGTTAGTATATTGGTCTCCAAAACCGAAGACCGTGGTTCGATTCCACGTGCCCCTGCCAGGTAAATACCCGACCATGAGTCGGGTTTTTACTTGGCTCAGTTTACGCTGGAGTCGAACCACATTAGCGAGCACAGCGAGCGTTGGTCGATACCGACTGAAGCGTGCAGATGCTCGCATCGAGCACCGGATAGAGATATCCCAAAGGAGCGATAGCGACGACGGATTCCACGTGCCCATTTATATTTTATTTGTACACATCAAAATGCCAATTTTAAAACAATTTTTATTGTCTAGAGGTCAACCTCTGTGCTAAAATATTTCAGTAAAGTGTTTGTGGTTTAGGTGCAACACAGCTATACTAAAACCTAACAAATCTGATACAAAACTAACAAAAGAGGGTGATGAAAGTATTGATGCTAGGTTGGGAATTACCTCCCTATAACAGCGGCGGACTGGGAACTGCATGTTACCAGCTCTGTAAATCACTCGCTAAAAAAGATATTGATATCGATTTTATCCTGCCTTATGAAGCTGAACATGGTATAGATTTTATGACAGTTTCGGCTGCTCAACCTCAAGGCGTGTCCTCGATAGTACGTTCCGGCATTGCTTATGATAGTTACAAGTACACATTAGAAACAGGTTCTGAAGAATGGTTTGGCATTTATGATCAACAACAACTCTATGAACAAGCAGTTGTAGATCTAGTTAAAGACAAAGAATTTGATATCGTTCACGCTCATGATTGGCTTACCTTCAGGGCTGCAATGCGAGTAAAACAACTTAAGAATTGTCCTATAATTCTTCACGTCCATTCGGTAGAATCTGACCGTGCTGGAAGTAAACATGGTAATCCTCTGGTTCATGAGATAGAAAATATGTCGCTTCATATGGCTGATAGAGTTATAGCAGTCAGTCAGCACACAAAGAATGCTATTATTCGAGATTACAGCGTCCCTGCTGACAAAATTGAAGTAGTACATAATAGTATAGAGGCGGATGACATAGTACCGTTAGAATCTACAAACTCTTACGTTTATTTAGAATCAATGAAAAAACTAGGCTATAGAGTTGTAGTAAACGTCGGACGTTTAACTATTCAAAAGGGATTACCTAATTTATTAATGGCCGCTAAAGAAGTTGTCAGCAAAGCCCCTAAAACTTTATTTTTGATTGTTGGTAGCGGCGAGCAACTTTATGAATTAATCGAATTAGCTGCAGGTTTAGGTATTGGCCAGAATGTAATATTTGCTGATTTTCAAAGAGGTAAAACCTGGCGTGATGCTTTCGCTATTGGGGACTTATTCGTAATGCCTTCGGTTTCTGAACCGTTTGGACTAACTCCACTGGAGGCTGCTGGCTATGGCACCCCTTCACTAGTTAGTTATCAATCTGGGATTAGCGAAGTACTTAATAACTGCCTTAAAGTTGATTTCTGGGATATTGATGAAATGGCGAATAAGATAACTGCTGTAGTGCAAAGCGATGTCTTACGTGATGAACTCGGTATTAATGTATCAAAAGAACTGCAGAGGATGTCTTGGGATTCAGCTAGTAGTAGAATCTCAGAACTTTACACATCGCATATGGTTGGAGCCACAGTATGAGTAAAGCCATAGTTCTATACCTCCATGTTCATCAACCTTATCGCATTAGGCATTACACAGTCTTTGACTCAGGCGTTAATCATGATTATTTCGATACTAAGATTGAAGAACCAACTAGCAATGAGCGGATATTGAAAAAGGTTGCTGAGAAATCTTACTTGCCTACTAACGCGCGGTTATTGAAATTACTAGAATCTAATCCAGAGTTTAAGCTTAGTTTATCTATTACAGGTACCGTTATAGAACAACTAGAAAAGTGGTCTCCAGAAAGCCTAGTTTCGTTCAAGAAATTAATCAACACTGGAAGAGTTGAAATTGTAGCCGAAACTTATCACCATAGTCTTGCCTTCTTCTACTCAAAGCCTGAGTTTGAGATGCAAGTAGAGATGCATAAACATAAAATCCAAGAAGTATTCGGACAAACCCCGACCGTATTTAGAAATACTGAGCTTAGTTACAATAACGAAGTTGCTCAGTGGGCTCAAAGTGCCGGTTATAAAGGTATATTAGCCGAGGGATGGGACGCAGTTCTCGACTGGCGCAGTCCAAACTACATGTACAAACCAAAGAGTACTGATAACATCAGCCTGTTACTTAAGAATTATAAGCTTAGCGACGATATTGCATTTCGCTTCGGTGATAGAGAATGGACAGAATGGCCGTTAACAGCTGATAAATTCGCTCATTGGCTTAGCGAAGATCCGAATGCGACTAACTTTAATCTATTCATGGACTATGAAACATTTGGTGAGCACCAATGGGAGGCTTCTGGTATTTTCAAATTCTTAGAAGCTCTTCCTAAAGAATGGCTCAAAACTAAGGGTCATACCTTCATGACAGTTACTGAAGCCATCGATGAATTTAAACCAGTAGAAGAGATTGACGTTCCCGATACAATCACCTGGGCAGATACTGAGCGTGATCTTTCTGCCTGGCTCGGAAATGCAATGCAAACTTCATCTATCCAAGCACTGTACGATTTAGAAGATCGCATCATTGGAACAAAAGATTTAGCACTTATCGATGATTGGCGAAAACTGCAAACTTCGGATCATTTCTACTATATGTGCACTAAATGGTTCAACGACGGCGATATTCATGCCTATTTCAGCCCATATGAGACGCCTTACGAGGCTTATATTAACTTTATGAATGCATTCCATGATATAAAGTTCCGCTTAAGCGAACTTGGAGTAGACGTATGAACAAATTAGTAGAAAGTTATCAAGTTCATAAAGTTAAAAGTGAATCTCTGGATTACTTTATAACTTTTAACTTTTTACTTTCTACTAGCAAATCGGAGATTTGCTGATGGGTAGGCCAGTTGTACTTAGTAATGGACAATTATTCGTAGGATTAGATGAAGATGGTTCTGTCCATGACTTTTACTATCCTTATGTTGGTCTTGAAAACCTTACTAACGCACGAAGTAGCACTCATAAGATAGGTGTTTGGGTAGATGGTAAGTTTAGCTGGACTAACGACGGCAGTTGGAAAGCAAATTTGGACTTTGAAGAAGATGCTCTAATAAGC
>JAYVVJ010000053.1:0-4581 GCA_043787015.1 Candidatus Saccharimonadota bacterium
TTTGCAATGTTGTTGTTAATAGACAACGCATTTGAATTGTAATTAGTAGCCCAGTAGCTTACCCACGACTTATCCTTTCCATTTAGCTGAGCAGACGCAATACCAAGGGTTTGGCCTCCTACGTGCCAAGCCTTCTTCAGTACCTCTAGTCCAATTGCTAGAGGCGCGCCGACAACGTTAAAGCCATACGTCACCCATGTACCAATACCTACACTTGAATAGGCAGAAATATCACGGGCTTCTTTATTCCAAACGAGCCAGTTAGGATTGGACTCTAGCGCCAGAGTGACTTGAGCTTTATTCGTAAGTATATTAGCAGCCGAGTTGCTAATAGTTGTCGGGCCGATTCCAATACCAAGATTAGAAAAGTTTGGCCAATACCATCGAGCGGCTGTATTTATCAAGAAAGTCTGGAATAGCCTATGGAGACTTGGCTCTATAGGCAGATCGTAAAGCAAGTCTCTGACTTCTTGTTTTGTGAGCGGAGCTCCCTGAAAGACTCCGCTGGTAAGCATTGAGCTTTCTTCTGAGACATACATCTCCGCAGATAGCTCTATCTTCTTCAGAATCAGAGACAAAATCTGAATCTTATCCATAGGAATCTCAGCTAGAAGCAAGTTCTTCTGAGAAGAAGATATAAGCTCGGAGATATCGTAGACAGTGTAGGTGACACCACCCTCTGTGTAGGTTTGCTCGGCGTACTTATCTAATCCAGCTACACTGGCTGGAATCCCCAAAGCCGTCTCGTCAGTGATCTTAGCTTCTTGAGTATGGCTTTCTTGGGGCAGTAACTCTCGTCCATTAAAAGACACAACAGGAATACCGTTAGACTTCAGAGCCTGCATTAGCACGCTCCCCTCATCCCGGATCATAAACATACGTTCTTGAGTCGGAGGCGGCTCTACGGGCGTCATTAATCCCTTTCCATTAGCAGTAGTTGCATATTGCTCTGGGACAGGTGCGGCGCCTATGTAATAAGCATCAGAATAGTTAACGCCGGACGCTAACTGAAAGCGTCCAAAGTCTTTCTCTCCGGGCAAAGAAGTATTGGCATTTACCGATTGAGCAATTAATAGCTGAACCGCTAATTCCTTATAGTCTGGAATTAAATCAAGACCATGAATAGCTTTTAAGATTTTCTTACGCGCATCTTCTATGTCTTGGAGCGCAGGAGCATTTACCTCTAGGGCTTCATTAGTGTAAGGATTGGTTTCTTGAATTTCCCATAGCAATTTCGATAATCCAGGATTGCCCTCGATAGTATCATGTTGCGCGCGAGAAACAATCGTCCGTCGATTAAGAATAAAGTCACTAACGACCGAACGATCCTCTTGTGAATAAGCGACCTTATGGTCGCTTATTTGCAAGGTACCTAGCAGCCGGGTAAGAAAACTATCAGTGTAGAGGCACCAACTATCTGGAATCAATCTGAACTTTCTAGAATTGTGCTGTAGCAAGGCCCTGATACCGGAGACGAACCCACTACGCTCTCCCTGGCCTTCAAGAGTTCCCGTATCATCTAGCATATGGAACTCAAGGTTATAGTAAGGCTCTACGGAGCCCAGGTGCTGCTGGGTCGGAAATTCATGTCCCAGGATTGGGATGTTAGCAACAATGTGCCGCAACCCACCTGTGATGTTAGTTAGAACGGCAGTATCTGTTTGGATCACTTGATCGTAATCAGGATACTCTGGATTCACACTTCTTACCGTTACTAGCGTTGGCTTCCACCAAACGTTATTAACATCAGCTTGACGATCATAGTAATAGTAACCAGCTTCATACATAGCGTCCAAGGACGCTATAAGCGCATTCTTGTCCTCATCACTCATTCCCTGTTCGCCCACAATCTGAGACTTAACTTCTTCAATTGTCGGGCCCTGAGGACTAGACTCAGCATCTACTGTAGTCGTGTAGCCTGTATCTCTCGCCCACTTAAAAGTAGGAACAGCATTTACGACCGTCCATCCAGGTTTTTGACCTTGACTCTTAGTCCATGAAGGATTTGTATCTGACGCCTTTTCACGATCAGGGTACCAAGTTGACTTCTCATAGAATTCAAAGTGCAAGTGACGAGATATCTTAGTGTGCGCAATTTCATCCGCACCATCTTCAGGGTTTTGGCTTTCAGGAATAGGTAAATCACCGTACTTAACGTTAGCAGCAACGAAATCTTCGGTTAACGTATAGGAGCCACCAATAGTACCAATTAGCTGTCCAGCCTTTACGTCCTTAGTCCCAGATCTCCCCAGCTTCTCATCAATCCAAGACAAGTGCATATACCGAGAAAACTCGTTCTTACCTTCATGTAAGATCCCAAGATAACGGCCACCAGTGCCGAAGTCAACGTAGTAGTAACGTTCAGGTTCTCCGACACTCTGGACTACGGTTCCAACTGGAACATGAAGTCTATCTGAGTGATACTTCTTGCTCCAAGCATCTAACGTAAGAGCGAAATCTCCAAGTTTATCCTTAGCCGAACCACGATCAGTAACCTTAGAATCACTAATTGTAATGTACTTCCAACGCGTCATTGGAGAGTTATATCCATTTTCAAACTCTACTACGGTACCATCTTTAACAGCATAAACAGGAGTACCCGCAATACCTCTACGCTGCTCGTCTGAAGATATATCAAGGCCATAGTGATAACCAGCTCTGCGCCCCTTAACACCTTCATCCTGGTTTCTCCAGTGAACATCATCTTTGATCGTACGGCACAATGTGTCGAAATTACGCTTAGTGGAATCGAAATTTCCCACGGGCGTATGAAAACCCCCTGGTTGACTAAGACCATTTCTGATCAAGAGCTTCTGTTTTCTACCAGAGTCACTGTAAGCCCAGCTACTAGTTAGATTGGCAGCAGCTAGGTTATCAGGTATTGAGCTCGTATTAGCCTTTTTCACCAAAGCGGCTGTAGTTGCTGCTATGGCGCCAGGAAGCTGGACGTTTCTATAGGTGCAAAAACCCAGCTCAATTCCTTGCTTGTGACTAAGGATCTGCTGAATCATAGAATTGTAGTAACTATTCCACTCTGCCTGGACCTCAGGGAAAGGGCCTATACCTGTTGGCAGTTCACGTTTGTGCAAAGGGTGCACGAACTCTTGAATAGAGTCCCCTCTAACCGTTAACTTGCCGAACAGCGCTTGGCTAAACAGCGTCGGCGCACCAGGAGCATAGCCTATAAGCTGCTCTACATTGATCCCAAAGTTCTTCATTAACGCATCGCGTTGAAGGAAGTTAATATATCGCTTATAGATCAGCGACTCTCCTGGGCTCACACTAGCCGCAGAAGGCTTCATCATAGTCGGCAGAGGGAGTAGATCGAAGACCTCTCCCTTGTGCATCATTTCCAGATCTTGAATAGTCAGCGACTTTCCAATATAGCTATCATTTAGCGAAGACCACTCTCTGTGTGATCCATCTATTGGATTCCCAGCCTTCTCCTCTATTATGTTCTGACGAGGCTTGGACCTTACGCCGTCTTCATTAATATCCCAACCAATCGTGAGCTTAATGTTATAGGGCTCACCCTTATCGGTCTTAGAGCTAATCCAGTCTGTAGTCCAGTCGCGTCTATAAAGCCAATTATGAACGTAAGGAAAGTAATTGAACCATGTCATTTCCAGGTTCACAATCCAGGCATTTGTCGTCCCAGGATAAGGGACGACGTCAAGGCTCGTCATAGTGAAGGCCATCAATTGGAATAGAGGCCACTCGCTACATAGGACTTGTCGCAGATACAGATTCTCGACAAAACAAAAAGGACTATGCCTGAACTCAATGATAAGCCGATGCAATGCCAGAATGTCCGAATCCATAAATGGAATTCGGACCTGAACCAGAGTTTGCCCATGCCCAGAAGGGATCTTTGTAGATGCTCTGGTTCTTAGCGTTCTCCACGAATAAACAAGATCTTCTTGCTGTACAGAGATAGACTCTGGGGCAATACGCAAGTCAATATCGTTTATAGTAAAAACAACCGAGTCATCATTATCTTCAGCCATCAATATTCTCCAAGCATTCGATCCATGTAGTTTCGCGTGATAGGACGCCGTTGGTCATTAATAGTAATCACGCCTCGACCGGTACCGCTAGTCAACTGATTAAAATACGATCCAAAATTAGACAATCCGCTTCCCGAGCTAACTTCCCCTCTAATCTGATACGAATTGGGTCTAGTAGCATACGTAGCTCCTGTGTTTATAGGTGGCATGTTACCATACTGACTCCCTGGAGCGATAGAAGCTTCAGGACTTACTTGCGGATCACCTTGCGAAAACAGATTACCACTAGCAATTTGACTATTCACCCGACTGTTAACATTCTCGCCCGGCATGATAATGGGCTCTGGCGCCACACCTCCATTGAGCATACCAAAGACAACAGCTGAAGCCAAGGCTCCCATTGCTAGCTTACCTGTCATGTGAGCATCTACTTTGCTTAGACCTTGACGCATT
Organism: Candidatus Saccharimonadota bacterium; assembly: GCA_043787015.1. Lineage (GTDB taxonomy): Bacteria > Patescibacteriota > Saccharimonadia > Saccharimonadales > UBA4665 > JAYVVJ01. The sequence continues at coordinate 4,461 of JAYVVJ010000053.1, forward strand.
GAGTCAAAAGCACTCTCTGTACGAGCGCCCATAGTATCAACAGGATCAAGAAACTCTCCAAGTCCTCCGTGAGACTTAACATAGTCCAAAGCTTCCCCTGGACTATTCTCAAACATCTGAG
>JAYVVJ010000054.1:0-4498 GCA_043787015.1 Candidatus Saccharimonadota bacterium
GGGTCAAAGCCGGAGCTACCGATCATAAACAAGCTCACAAACACGTTCAGACTGAATCTCCTGTCACTAAAAGCCTTAGTAAAGCACTCGGCACCGAAGTTAAAGTCCGTCATACGGCCAAGGGTGGCGTGCTCGAAATCCGTTTCAAATCAGACGAAGACTTAGAGCGCATCATCAAAGGAATGATTAAAGATTAGGGATTTGGGATTGGCGAAGCCGACTCTAGTCTATGGTGTGTTCTCAAATCTCAATTCACGCATCTCTAATCCCTTAGAAAAGTTTGGCTTGATTGAAAGGGAAGACACGCAGCACAAGCTTGCCAACAATTTGGTCGGCATCAATCGGTCCAAAGACTCTTGAATCTAATGAATCAGGACGATTATCACCAGAAACGAAAAGCTGATCCTTGCCCAGGGTTATATCGATAGAACCAGAGGTGACATAGATATTTTTGCCGTACGGCAGAGTTTTGTCAGGGTTAAAACCCCCCGGCGTCTGCTCATTATAAACTGTGTAGGCGCCGTCTTTGACTACAACTCTCTCACCCGGTAGTCCGATAACTCTCTTTATTAATTGCTTACTGTCAGACTGTCCAAATTGACTTAGACCATTTTCATTGAAAACTATTACATCACCTCGGTTAGGAATATAGGCGTTGCCAGTGATTGACGCCCAGGTTCGTTCAACTTTCCAAATTATAAGTTTGTCATTATTTTGAAGTGTCGTCTGCATGCTTGGCCCATCGACTTGATAGGATCTGAAAACGAAACTTATCATTAACAGTGCAACGACTAGGGCAGTAATTAATATGCCAATAGTTGATAATAATTCACGCAAATTCGAATCGGGCTCAGAATGCCTTAATTTGTACCATAGTGACTTTTTAGATTTTTTAACAGGGGTAGTAATGGACTGTGATTCGCTAGTTGGCAGCACTTTAGGATGTGATTCAGTACGGATAATATCGGATATAGTTTTGCGCTTCATTCAGTCTCATACTATAGCATAAGAACCATCGGCTCAAGAAGTAATCCGTAATCCGTCATCTGTTATCAGTAAAACCGATTACTATGATGTGATTTACGGACAACTGACAACTAATTACAGATAACATTTAGTTTGTCATGAGAATGTTTGACAGTTATACTTATGGTTACTAAATATGGATGTTACACGTTATAAAAGGCCTGTTAAAACACGGCGCAATCTAAAAACAATTGACCTCGGGTTGTCTAAAGTAGCGGCCGAGGTATCTTCTACGCAATCATTTGCAGAAGCTAAACCTAGAGTCGCCGTTAAACCAAGGCAAACTGTCAGTGATTTTATATCTAAGCCTAATCCAGATTCTGTGAAAAATATCGAAAATGCAGATGAGCCGAGGGCTGAAGTACTAAATGCTAACAACCAAAACAATCCGCATACAACCGATGATCAGACTATTATTAAAGACCAAAATACACTGATTAATATGGATCTTCCAGGCGAAGAAAGCGAAGTTAAGGAACTTAAGGTTAGTGCTAAAGATAGCCGCGCAGTAATTGCTCGTCGCTGGATACTACGCAGTTTACTGGTATTGTTCGTACTGATAATTGGCGTTGGCGGCTTTCTGTTTTCCAACGGGTATATCAAGATTCATAAAGCATTCAAGGGCAGTGCGCCTAGTGTGGCATCCCTTAAAGAGGATGTTTTACCTGAGCTATTAAAAGGTAAGGTGACGGCCGTATCAATATATTGTTACTTGGAAGGGGCGGCGGAGCGCATGACGCACCTGATCTTACAGATACCATTATTCTAGCCAGTGTTGATCCAGTCAATTACACAGCTACACTTATAAGTATTCCTCGTGATCTCTGGGTGAAGGTGGCCGGCCAGGGAGCTATGAAGATAAATGCCGTCTGGGAAACTGGCGAGTTTAAGTATTTGCGTAAAATAGACCCAGGAAGTACCGATCCACTAGCAATCAAGGCCGGTTTTGACGAAATCGACAAGGTAGTTACTAATGTCCTTGGTGTACCTGTAAATTACAATGTAATTGTAGATTTTAAGGCCTTTAAACAGGCTGTCGATACTATTGGCGGCATAACTGTTAATGTACCAAAAGATTTGTATGATCCTTCGATGGCTTGGGAAAACAATTGGAATCCATTATTGGCCAAGGCAGGCGTTCAAACATTCAACGGTTCTCAGGCTCTAATATATGTTCGTTCAAGAGAGACTTCTAGTGACTTTGCTAGATCACTTCGCCAGCGCATAACCATGCTAGCAATTAAAGACAAAGTAGATAGTGTCGGCACGCTTAGTAACCCAATCAGAATCGCCGGTTTAATCAATACTTTCGGCAATAACGTAGCATCTGACCTATCAATAAGCGATGCTTCAAGGCTTTATAGCATATTAAAACAGGTGCCTGATACCAGCATTACATCAGTCGGATTGTCCGATCCACCTAATAATTTTATTACTACTGGGCCGCTGAATGGTCAGTCTATAGCACTTCCACGAGCTGGCCTCTTTGATTACAGCGCCATCCAAACATATATTCGTTCTCAATTGAAGGATGGATATATAGTAAAAGAAAATTCAAAAGTGCTGGTTTTGAATGGTACGACAACAGCCAACTTAGCTACAGTAAAGGCAGCCGAATTATCCGCCTACGGTTATAACGTTGTTGCTACGGGTGATGCGCCGCATATCGGTTGGGTGCAGACTACGCTAGTTGATTTGACTAAGGGCAAAGCTAAATATACTAAGAATTACCTTGAAAAAAGGTATGGCGTAACAGCGATGACAACCCTGCCTGATGCATCTATCCAGACTAATGGCGCAGATTTTGTTATTATAATAGGTAGCAATGAGTCTTCTAACCCAAAAACTTAAACCGACCAGCGGTCTGCCTCACTTATTTCATATAATTCTATTGGTTAGTTTACCGATATTGGCTTTCATATTAGTTAGGCTAAATTTCGTACAAATTGCTCTAGTCATAGTCGCTTTAAGCAAATGGCGTATTTTTTCAGTTAGACCTCGCTTCTGGCTGACTAATATCCGTTCTAACTCAGTGGATCTTATAGTAGGCTTATCGATAGTCATATTCATGGGTCATAGCGGAAATATGTTGGTCCAACTATTGTGGACGATATTCTACATAAGCTGGCTACTAGCAATCAAACCAGCTGGCGGAATATTTATGACTTCAATGCAAGCCTTCATTGCACAATTCTTTGGACTAACTGCTTTATATCTAATATGGGCTGGAGGCCCAATCGTCGGTCTGACGTTACTAACTGGTCAAATTTGTTTCTTCGCAGCTCGTCATTTCCTGGATAACTTCGAAGAACCGTACGCTAGAATGCTATCTTATTTCTGGGGATACTTCGCGGCAGCAATGGCGTGGCTGTTTAGCCACATGCTACTATTCTATGGTCCAGTGGCCCAGCCAACACTGTTACTCTCCACGCTGGGCTACGGATTAGCCGTAATCTATTACCTAGACCACAATGACCGTTTAAGCAAGGGCGTACGTCGCCAGTTCATATTTATAATGTTAGCCATTGTGTTAGTTGTCCTAGTCTTCTCTGGCTGGGGCGATAAAGCTATTTAGTAAAATTTGTATACAAAGCCAAACGGTAAATTAAGTAATTGTGAATAACCTAACTTTTGTCATTCCAATATACGTTTCGCAGCATTTGACTACAGCAGAGATCCATTCAATAAGTCATCCTGAGTGTTAACGAAGGATCTATAGATTCTTCACTATCGTTCAGAATCACGAATCAGGAATATCTTCAACTAGTGCGTATATTAATTATAAAACTGTGATGGGATGGCATGATCCAGGGTATTTAGTTTGGGGCAAAGACTTGAATAAAATCTTCCTCATCTAATAATTTGTAGCCAGCTCCGCTAGCAATCGTACAAAGCGCAGCATGCTGAGGTGGAAGTGATTCAGTTAATATTAACAACGGTTTATGTTCAATCATTTTAACCTGTTCGAATAGTTTACGATATATATCAAGCCCGTCATGTCCGCCGAAAATGGCTAGCTTGGGTTCCATTATCGCAGCCTGATTGATAGTATAGTCATCTGGTACATAGGGCAGGTTGCATAGTAGGATATCGTAATCACGTTCAGTATTTGATAATAGGTCACTTTTGATTACGTTTATGCTTAGTGTGAATAAGTCTACGTTAGATTTTGATATTTTTAGTGCTTCATCATCTATCTCTAACAGGTTTACGTGTAAATTTTGCAACTCTAGCTGGGAGGTTATTCCTAGGGCTCCGCTTCCTGAACCTACATCCGCTAAACGTAATCGCTTGCCTGAATATGATGCACCCAGTGCTGTATTAGGAAGTGTAAGGTACTTCTTAAGTAAATCTATCATCGTTTCCGACTCGGGCCTTGGTTCAAGCACCGCGGGTGTGATTATGAATTCTCGACCATAAAATTCGGTTTTGCCGCGAACATAAGCTAAGGGTTGGTGAGTGCTGCGCAGGT
>JAYVVJ010000055.1:0-4416 GCA_043787015.1 Candidatus Saccharimonadota bacterium
CCGTCAATCACAGGTGTTAGAGGTAGGTAGGCTGAAGCGGTTTGAAGCCACTCAGGCATTAAGAAACGTGGGAAGAATGTGCCGGATAGGAAAAGCATCGGGAAGACGATAATGTTGCTCAGTGGCGCGGCTTGGCGCTCATTCTTGGCCCATCCACCCATGGCTAGTCCGATGCCCAAGATAACCATGATGCTGAAGATTAGGTAGATAATGATTTCCAGCCAATTACCGACTACGGTTAGATTGAAAACTGACAGAGCGACAGCGAACATTACTGCCAAGGAAACAAGACCGATTAGAGCTTGAGAAATCATCGTAGCAACGAAATAATGCCAGACTTTCAGAGGCGTGGTGTGCAAGCGGCGTAGTATGCCCTGCTTCTTTAATTCTGGGAAAACATTGACTGGACCGAAGATGCCTAGACCGATAATTGAGAAACCAAGTAGGCCGGCGAAAGTGTAATCGAATGCTGTTAGGCTTTTCTCATTCAATTGCTGACCAACGACCGTGTAAGGAAATTTGGTATGGCTAAGATCTGCTGTCGAATATGACAAGACCATATGCCAGTTTTCTGCTTTCATCGACGATTCAATAATAGACGTGACGGTGATACCGGCTGATGTATTATTCTGGGTGTAAATCACTTTGGCTTGGCCAGTTGGATACGGATCTGAGCCTTCCATAACGCCAAAATTATCCGGTAATATGATCGAACTATCGAGTTGACTCTTATTCATTTTTTCTTTGGCGGCGGCTTCAGTGGTAACTGACTTGTCGACTTTGAAAACCTTATTTTTCTCTAATTGGGCGACATATTGCTTAGAAAAATCGCTGTCAGAATGATTAATAATCGCTACTCGGAAGCTGACACCATCGCCACCGCCAGAAATGCTACCAAAGACGAATAAAAAGATTAACGGGAATAGTACACCGAAGAATAGTGCCAAACGGTCACGGAAAAAGCGCTTGGTATTCAGCTTGGAGAACATATATACGGTGAAGAATGATTTATTCATTTTCATCGTACTTCACCTACGGTTACTAACGATTTCGGCAGCCTTACAAAAACACCCTCTGATATGTATAAAGCTGGTTGAGATAGAGGCTCGTAGCCTTGTGCGAAGTGCCTCATATTAATCCCTTAGAGCCTTGCCTGTTAGATCAATGAATACGTCTTCAAGGTTGGCTTCTTGAATATCTTGATTTTTGGTGAAACCACGTTTTAGAAGCTGCTTGATAAGATTGTCGGGGGTGTCTAGGGCGATAATCTTGCCATTGTCCATAATGGCTACTCGGTCACAAAGTATCTGAGCTTCATCCATATAGTGTGTGGTCATAACGACAGTCACGCCTTTATCCCTTATCTCTTGCGTTAATTCCCAGAGATTGCGGCGGGCTTGAGGGTCAAGACCGGTGGTAGGTTCGTCCATAAAGAAAACTTTGGGGCTGTGAACTAGGGCGGCGGCGATGCTAAGGCGCTGTCTCTGGCCACCGGACAGCTGTTCGGCAAAGCTGTGGGCCTTCTCACCGAGTTGGACTTCATCTAAGAATTTCTTGGCATCAACCTTTTCGCCATAAGCGGCGGCAAACAATTCAATAATTTCTGTCAGTCGAGTTTTATCTTGAAAGGCTGGACTTTGCGGCTGCACACCGATGATCCGTTTGATGGCGTCTTGGTCAGTTGCAACATCAATGCCATCAAGCGTGATCTTTCCCTTATCTATTGGGCGGACTGTTTCAATCATTTCTAATGTAGTAGTCTTACCGGCACCATTAGGCCCGAGGATGCCGAAAATTTCACCTTTTTTGACTTCAAAGGAGATATTATCGACGACTGGTTTGCCATCATAAACTTTGGTTAGGTTCTTAACTTTTAAGATAAGTTCGCTCATCAACCTACCACTATACCAATTTCCGACAAGCAACATCAAGACAGGATGTGTGATTTGTGATTAGCGATTTGCGAAGCATCCCTAATCCCCAATCACAAATCTCAAATCCTCCTTGTTTCTTGGTCCAAATAAAATATCCGGCACCATTGCTGATACCGGATACTAAAAATAACTTAAGTATTGCTACCTAAGTTATCTGTCGCGCTTAACAGTTAAGAAACCGTTGCGTGGGTTTTCGTTGACGCTGAAACCAGCTGGCAACTCAGTACCCTCTGGGCGTGAATCTTTGCTGAAGTAGTAGATGCGCTGTAGTTTGCCGCCGCGAAGTGTTACTTCTTTTGAATTCAAGAAGTATGTTACGCCCTTAGAGTTTGTGTGCTTGTAAGCCATTGTTGTTCTCCCTCTCTTAACATTAGTGATGTACCCCTAACATACTCTTGTAGGATTTTACTTGTCAACCCTTATCTAACAGATTGTGCATCTAGACCACTGATTAAGAGGCTAAGCTGTTATGTATTTAACAACTGTGGATTACCTGTAAATATGTAAATTTTGGTGTTGCGAATGAGGTCAGGCTGTATTACACTTATTCGGTAACCATAATAAGTTTAAAGAGAGGTGAGGATAATGGATTTTCAAAACACGCAACCACAAGCTAATGGACCAAGCGCACGTAGTGCAGCTCCAAAGCTTTCAGATAAAACTAAAATCGGCCGTATTACAAACATGTCATTATTCGGTTCAGTAGCCGTGCTACTTATCGCTCTAGTTGCCTTCTTAGGCCTAGGCGGCAACGCTGGTAAAGAAGCTAAGCTTATCGATTCTAGTAAACTTCAAGCTGTATTCTTACAGACTGGCCAGGTTTACTTCGGTAAATTGAAGATTGATAATGGTACCTATGTTCTAAGCAACATCTACTACCTGCAGACTTCAAGCACTACTGCTGCAACAACCAGTTCAAACGTATCATTGGTCAAGCTTGGTTGTGAATTACACGAACCATACGATCTAATGGTAATCAATCGTAGTCAGATTACTTTCTGGGAGAACCTACAGGATAACGGTCAAGTTGGACAAGCTGTCGCTAAGTTCATCAAGGCTAACCCTAACGGCCAGAAATGTGCTGATCAAAGCACAAGCGCTTCAACTACGAGCGGTAACGTTCAAAACGCTACAACTAAGCCGTAACTTGCTAAGCTGATAATTAACACCCCTCTTAACGGAGGGGTGTTTTATTTTGACCAAATGTCATCCTGAGCGCAGTCGATGGATCTATGTTTTCTTTACGCCGAAAGTTAGTAAGCCAGTTATAATCTTAAGCAGTATGAATAAACGACGGCTTCATCATCTGTGGACCAAGTTAAGGCTGATCAGGCCATCTTATTTTCTAATTCTGGCGGTTATCTTCACAATCGTAGCGACTTTCAGCCTTAGAGACAATAATGAGCAGATGATTAAGCTACGTCAGGCTGTATACAGTTCAGACATGAATAATACCGACGTTCAGGGCGCCCTAGCTGACCTGCAGGCCTATGTGGTCAAACATATGAATACCAGCCTCAGCAGCGGTAATAACCCCGTTTACCCGCCCCTACAGCTCAAATACACCTATAATCGGCTAGTGGAGCAGCGCGCCAGTGCCCAAACAGCAGCCAGCAGCCAAATCTATACTAATGCCCAGAAGTACTGCGAAACTCAGAATTCAATAGATTACTACGGCAGGAATCGAGTACCTTGCGTATCGGATTACGTTCAGTCTCACCCCGTTGCCAAAGCGGTTGCCGTACCAGCTGAACTATACAAATTCGACTTCATTTCACCTAAATGGTCGCCGGATCTCGCTGGCTGGAGTGTTTTGGGAGCCGTCTTATCTGTTATTGCATTCTTGAAAGTACTAATTATCGACTACTGGTTCAAAAAACACTTCAAATAGCTGAGCATTAGCTCAGCATCCATGGCGATTCACCCGACTGTGAACGTAGTCCTGATTAGTATATAGGGTAGAGGGTTTAGGGTTCAGGGTTTAGGACTCAGGGTTTAGTATGTCTACCGATTGTATACCCTATACCCTGACCGCTATCCCCTAGGGAGTTTTTGCGGCAAGCTACTTTCTTACTACTTCTAGTCAAGACGGAGAGATGTCGGTGGTTTTTTGGTTACTTAGTGAGAGCAAAGCTAGAGCGTTTGTCCATACAAAAAGTAACGTAGAAAGCGTGCGCCGCGGGCGCATTAATGGGATTGGTTCCCAGCCGGAGCCTGCCCTCGACCTGATCGGGGGCTGGGATGACAGTTTGGGACTTGCGACTTTTAACCTGTTACTTGATACTTAAGGTATGCACATCTACTTCTCAGGCATCGGCGGCGCTGGCATAGGCCCATTAGCCCAGATTGCTATTGAAGCCGGCTATACGGTTTCCGGTTCAGACAAGCAGGATTCCAGCTATATTCACTACCTTCGTGAACATGGAATTACTGATATACATATCGGTCAAAGTCGTGATGCCATAGACGAGATTCACGACCA
>JAYVVJ010000056.1:0-4335 GCA_043787015.1 Candidatus Saccharimonadota bacterium
GTTGTAGTCAATCCCTAGAGCTCTAAGACTATCGATAATGTGCTGTTCGGCAGTATCGACATGTCTTGCCCTATCAGTATCTTCAATACGTAAAACGAATTGGCCAGTATTCTGTCTAGCGACTAGCCAAGCGAATAAAGCAGTTCGAACGCCACCAACGTGCATAAAGCCGGTAGGACTGGGTGCGAAGCGAGTGCGGATTTCAGACATATAGCTATTATAGGAGAAAATGCTGCTTAGGGGAATTACAGTGAAGCAACAAGGTTGATGATTTGATTATCGCTGAGAGTACCATTACCGGTAATAACATACCAAATACCGGCGTTTACCCAAGTCGCGTTGTTGTCGCCATATAGATAAATTGTAATGCCACCTGAGTTTATAGAACGGTAGTTTTTATCTAATGAAATAACGAAATCGTCTTTCAGGGCTGAGCTATCCCAGGTCGAGGGTTTTTGTAGAACAGTGTAGTTGTTGCTTACGTTGTTTTTGTCAGTAAAATTGATAGCTACTTCACCGGCGTTGGTAGTTATGTTGCTAACGCCGAACCCTGCCGCTTGGTAGCTAGGCAGGCTTGCAGCGAATCCGGCTTTAGATGATGCCATTCTGATCTGTAAATTATCGATATTTTGGTAGCCAACAAGACCGACTAGTATCATAACTCCGACGCTGATACCGGCATTTTTGGCTATCTTCTTCTTGCTCTCCTTGGGCTTAACTGGAAGCTGTTCGTGGCTAGTTGCACGGTCAATTGCAGATTGCAAGAAATCCGGTTTGTATTCCGGATTAAGTCTGGCATTTGTTATATCAGCCAACAGACTGGCCGTCGGAGCGATAATGGCAGGTTCGGGGCTAGATGAAAAGTTATTACCACCAAAATGACTGACAAGATTACTTCTAGAAATTGAATTAGCATGTTTAAGTCGGGTGCGGTCTAAGCCGATAATCGACAACTTAGGCATCATGCGATTTTTAGAATGTTGAGTCATAGTACTAGTGTGGACTGGGGCAGGCTTCTTGAGTGGTCCACGCATCAATGTTTTTGACGGTTGTGGAGCGTGAGATTTGATAGCGGCTGCAGGCTTACGAGCTATAGATTTACTATGATTTGCACCTGATTTGATGTCGCTAATCAACTTGGCTTTGGGCGAGTTCAAGAGCTTACCGGTATTGGCATCGTAGTGTTGGCCGTTGATTTTGATGGTGTTGATTTTATTCACGATAAACCTTATCGATTGATGTCGAATATACTCATATTAACCCCACTTGTGGTTCATCGCAAGTCCGTACATACTAGTATTAGCAATTTATGGATTATTTAGACCCCAAAAAACAAATCAGGCACCGAATTATCCTACTAGTAGGCTACTGCGTTATTGCGATAGCGATAGTCATTGGTACTATAATCCTCCTCTATCAAGCTTATGGTTTTGGGCTCGGCCAGAACGGCAGCGTTATTCAGAATGGTCTCGTTTTCATGTCGAGTCAGCCCGTATCTGCGCAGATAACTATTAATGGTGTAAAAAAATCTCAAACTACCTCCAGATTAGTTCTACCATCAGGGCTGTACGACTTTAACCTCAGTCGCAGCGGCTACCGCGATTGGCAACGTACCATTGAAGTACTTGGAGGCAGCGTCAATCATTACGACTACCCTCTGCTTATACCTAAAGTCCTTAAGCCTACTTTAATTCAAGATTTTACAACCGCACCGATTATGACTAGTCAGAGCCCTGATAGGCGCTGGTTGCTTCTGCAAAAGCTTAATACTCCTACATTCGATCTTTACGATCTTAAGAATCCAACCAAACCAGCTACTTCACTGGTGTTACCTACGTCTATTTATACCAAAGCAACAAGTGATAGTTGGCAGGCTGCTGAATGGGCTGACGACAATCTTCATATTTTGATGCATCGCAGCTATGAGGGTAAATCAGAATACATATTAGTTGATAGGCAGAATATCGAACAATCCGTTAATTTGACCACTGCTCTAGCATTAAGCAATGTTCAGCTTAGCCTAAAGAATAAAAAGTATGATCAGTATTACTCCTATGACAACTCATCCGCCTCAATTAAGTCTATGTCACTAAGTACCCCAACCTCTGTGCCGATCGTAGAGAGGGCTATAGTTTACAAGACTATCGGTTCAGATACTCTGCTATACGTAACCGATGCTGACGCACCGAGTGGTAAAGTGCTACTTAAAATGCTCGTCGGTGCGCAAAGCTACACTCTCAGGACGCTGCCGGTAAGCAGTAAATATCTAGTCGAAATGTCCGAATATTCTGGTAATTTGTACGTTGCGGTCAGTGTTGTTTCTGATGACAGAGTATATGTTTATAAAGATCCGATCGGTCAATTGAAAGCACTACCGAATCGTGTTGTTGTGCCAATGCAGGTCATGCGCATTGTCGATCCAAATTATCTTAGTTTTTCTTCAGTAACCCAGCAATTTATTATGGCCGAAAATGGTAATCAATTCGCAGTATACGATTTGGAAAATCGCAATGGTTATAGATTCGATATCACCTCTCCGATTGATGCCCCGCAAACAAGGGCTAGCTGGTTGGATGGCAGTCATTTGACGGTTGTAAGTAACGGAAAATTACTGATCTTCGATTACGATAACGCCAACCAACAACCTACCGTTAGTGCTAGCAGTAGTTATATTCCATACTTCTCTACCGACTTTAAGACAATGTTCTATTTCGATTCAGTTAATCAGTTAATATCTCTAAACCAAGTATCGCTTGTAGCGAATTAATACTGCGGTTTTCTAATCCAACGAACGGTAAAAACTAGGGCTGCTAAAACTATAATTATTAGCCCTGCCCTGCCAAATAGCGTGCCGAGTAATCGATTGATTAGAATTGGACCATTTCCTGGCAGTACGTCCGGTCCAGTAACTGGACTAACCGTCGCGACGCTATTGCTTGCAGGATCAGGACTAATCTGTTGCCCAACTACTACAAGTCGACGCAGATTAGTGCCAGGTGGATCGCAAGTAATAAGTGTGGCTGTAGCTGTTTGTCCGGCAACTGGTCCAAGCACTCCAACTTGATTCGGTTCGACTACTGAGCGGCTAATAACTTTGTAGGCGTATATTTTGTTGGCGTTCGTTAAATAGAAAGTGTCGCCGACGACAAGTGTGTGCAGAAGCACGAAGGCGAACTTATACTTGCCCTTGTTGAAGATGTTATTACTACTATGACCGAAGAATGCGGCATTACCATTCTGACCGGGCAAAACTGTCGTAGGGTAATGGACTATGCCATTTTGTAAGCTGTTCTGGATTGCTGCCTCATCAATTGATTTCTCAGTGTAAATAACGGGTATTTCGACATTTATTTTTGGAATAATAATTTCAGGAATTTGAGATGTAGGAACGCTACTGTCATTAACTATGATAGGGGTCGCTATTGCCGTGCGACTTGGCTGAATGAATGGTGCAATCACGACTTCGTTGAAGAAGCCGAATAAGACTACCACTAGGCTGATTGCACCCATACCCAGACCGAATAAAAGCGATTGGACATGATGCTTAGGTTTTAGTTGACCATTGGCCGTAACTTTATTGCGGATAGTAGCCCGTAGATCTTGAGCGTTCTTGATGCTTGATAATGGCTTAGCAGCTTGGTGTTTGTGGCTAGATAGAGTTTGAGGGCTAGTAGGTTCCGGCCTGTTAACTTGCGAAGCTGCTGATGACTGGCTTTCGTAGAATTCTTGCCAGACTTTGTGTTTTTCGGTTGCTGGTAAGTTTTGGTAATAATCGTGCCACTCTGTTTGAATTGCGGCTAAATCTTTGCCTGAACTACTTAATTCATACATAAATTGTTGATGACGACTTCGGTAGCGAACTACTTTGGCTTGCACTAGCTCTTGCCGAATCTCAGGCTCTTCAGAGTATACTCGATCTACTTTGGCACGAATTATATCAACAGCATTTTGAGCTGATTCAAAATCGTCAGCTGGTGTGGTCGGGTTGAAATTTTGTTGGTTGTTTTCGGCCATATAAAATATTTTAGGCGCTAGCCCTATAGCATCAAGTATAGTACAATTACCCCTTGTCACCTACCTGTGATAAAAGTTCTTTTGTTTATAATCGGGCGAGTGGCGGAATGGTATACGCGCGCGACTCAAAATCGCGTTCTCGCAAGGGATTGAGGGTTCAAGTCCCTCCCATGGCACCAACACTCGGATGATATCTCCCGACTTCGACTATCTTCGGCGCATGGAAGCACGCGAGAGCCTTGCCACTCTTCTTTGTGATCAGAAATTTCTCGCAGCACAGAAACTTTTCTTCTCGGTTGTTACTGACCTTGGTGGCGAAGT
>JAYVVJ010000057.1:0-10012 GCA_043787015.1 Candidatus Saccharimonadota bacterium
AGGATATTGATTATGTGGCAATGAGTTTTGTACAAACTGCGGCTGACATTTTTGGCATGCAGAAGCTTCTTAAAAATATGAATTTTAATGCAAAGATTATCGCCAAGATTGAGACTAAATTAGCTGTCGATAATCTTGAAGACATAATCATCGCTTCTGACGCAGTGATGATTGCTAGAGGCGATTTGGCCGTAGAAACACCTGCCGAAAGTGTGCCAACGGTACAACGCAAGATAGTAGGACTTGGAATGAAATATTCTAAACCGACGATCGTCGCTACTCAAATGCTTGTCAGTATGACTGATCAACCTGAACCAACTAGAGCCGAAGTTTCGGACGTCGCCACGGCAGTATTCATAGGAGCTGACTGTGTGATGCTAAGTGATGAAACTGCCAGTGGCAGCTATCCAATTGAAGCAGTAGAAACTATGAAACGAATCATCCGCTATACCGAGGCCAATACTCCAATCAAAGTTAGTTATTCCGAGAAGCGAGATCAATCGAGACAATTAGCTATTAGTACAGCCATAATCAGCCTTGCAGAAAATATTGATGCTAAGGCAATAGTCGCAGAGACTAAATCAGGCGCTACGGCTCTACACATTTCAGCACTGAGAGCACTTATTCCAGTAATTGCTGTAACTAACGATGCCACTACCGCTCAGCAACTGGCCATAGTTTATGGCGTCAAAAGTTATGTTAGGCCAGTAGATGTTCTGGCAGCCAGTAAGCTGACTGATTGGTTACAAAAATCCAAAGTTCTTCATAAGGGCGATATTGTTGTTACGGCTTCTGGTAATCATCCGGGAGTTGTCGGCACGACCGATACCATCAAAGTTAGGGTAGTGGAATGAGAATCGAGATTAGGGATTTGAGATTGGAGATTTGGGAAATGCTAAATGCTAATTGTAAAATGCTAAATGGAGCGCGCTAGCGCGAGGGGTGGGAATGTTTACTAAGCAGACAATTCACGAAATTGATCTAAAGGGCAAAACCGTCTTACTTCGGGCTGATTACAATGTGCCTATCAAAGACGGTAATATATCTGACGATTATCGTATCAAACAGTCATTGCCAACTATCGAGTATCTGTTAAAACAAGAGGTTAAATTGATAATTTGTTCTCACTTAGGTCGTCCAACTGGTCCATATGATGCAAGTTGTAGTCTGTTCCCAGTCGCCAAAAGATTGCAGCAATTAATCGATAAGCCCGTAGAATTTGCTCTAGATTGCGTAGGTCCATTAGCCGATAAAGCAGCTGAAGGGCTGAAATCAGGACAAATATTATTACTAGAAAATCTACGTTTTCATACCGAAGAAGAAGCTAACGATGATAATTTTGCCAAACAGCTGGCTCAATTAGCCGATGTATTTGTACAAGACGGATTCGGTGTGGTGCATAGGGCTCATGCCAGCACTTCTGCCGTAACAAAGTACTTACCAAGTGTTGCAGGAATGTTGCTGGAAAAAGAAGTAGATACTATAACTAAAGTCATGAAAAACCCGGACCGTCCACTAATGGCGATTATCGGTGGAGCTAAAATTGCTGACAAGTTAGATATTCTCAATAGGTTTATTGAAATAGCCGATTTCGTAGCACTGGGTGGAGCTATGGCCAATACATTTTTGGCGGCGCAAGGTATTGATATTGGTGAAAGTCTATATGAAGAGTCAGAACTACCAGCAGCTAGAGATATCATCGCCAAAGCTGAGGCTGAAGCTAGAATTCGTAAATTTATTTTCGCCATACCATTTGATGCTGTCGTAGCTAATAAGATTGATAGAACTTTGCCTACTAGAATTGTTGATTGGCGGGCTCACTTCATAGCCGACGTCGAAAATTATCCTAAGCGGCCGGCACTTAGCACTTCAAGAGTCCTAGCTCACGAAAGAATATTGGATATTGGTCCTTTCTCAGGTTCTTTCATTGCTGGGGGCGTTCAGTTGGCTAAGACAGTAGTATGGAATGGCACAATGGGCGTGACCGAAACTGTTGGCCTACAAGGGCCTGTTGGTCCTTATGCTCATGGCACAGAATTAGTTATTGAAGCTTTGATGGGGGAATTCGGGAATAAACCGTTCACGGTTGTTGGCGGCGGCGATACCGTAGGCTATATTGAAGGCCGTAAACTTTTGGATGGTTTCAGTCATGTATCAACTGGCGGCGGAGCTAGCCTCGAATTGATGGGTGGGCGCAAACTGCCAGGTGTCGAAGCTTTACTTAATAAGACCAAAGTTGATGTACAATAAACCATAAGAACTATGAAAAGAAAACTAATCATCGCCAATTGGAAGATGCATCTCAATACTCACGAGGCCAGCTTACTGGTACATCGACTAGACAAGAGTATAAAAGTTCACCGCGACATAGAAGTAGTACTAGCGCCTTCAATGTTGACGCTTCAGCCACTAAGTCTACAAATTGATCGACGTAAATTTCGACTAGCGGCCCAGAATGCTTACTCCAAAGACGAAGGTGCGTTTACCGGTGAAGTTAGCTTCACTATGCTGAGAGATCTAGTTCATTATGCGATTATAGGACACTCCGAGCGCCGCATATATTTCAATGAAAATCTGGAAAATGTAAGAGATAAAGTAGCTGCAGCAATTCGCAATGGAATTGTACCGATCCTCTGCATCGGAGAGACCAAACAAGAGCGTACGGCTGGAGAGACTAGCCGAGTAATTCACGATCAACTAACTACTGCAATAATGAACCTAACTACCCATGAAGTAGAGCAATTGGTAGTGGCTTATGAGCCAGTTTGGGCTATTAGTACTTTCGGCGGTGAAATAGCCAAACCAAACGATGTTGCTCGAGTATTCAGCCTAATCCGATCAGATATTCGTGATCTATATGGTGATAAAGCAGCAGGAGCAGTCCGGCTACTTTATGGCGGCAGTGTAAACAGCGATACAGCAACTGCCTATCTATCTTTAGATGAATGTGATGGTTGTCTAGTCGGCGGCGCCAGTCTAATTTACGAGGAATTTACAGGAATTGTAGATTCAGCATACAAACTAACACATCAGGAAAAAGCATGACCAAATCTATTAATCCATCAGCCTCAATAACTGATGTCATCAAACCTAATGAGTCGGCGCCGAGCGCTACTTCGATACCTGTAATAGTAAATAATCGTCCTATCTTACGCGATCCAATGATGTCGGCCGATGTGCCAGTTGTAGGCAAGCCTGTTGAAGAGGCCAGTAAACTGTCATCTGTTACTACAAAAATCAATATTCAACCGGTAACTACAGAAGATACAAAGATCGAAGTGTCGGAAGTCCCTAAGCCAAAAGAAGAATCGCCTGCACCCGATAAGGAAACCGAACCAGATCTTCCTGAGATTGCAGAGTCAAGTTCCGAGGGCGCTACAAGCCCACAAGATGTAGAAGCAAAAGTAGCTAAAGAAAGTGAAGATGCTGCTAAACAAGACGCAGAACTTCAAGGCTTAGTAGATTCCAAGAAGTATTTCTTACCAATCAATACAGTGCAGAAACGACGTACTAAAAGATTCGTGACCGTCGGCGTTGGTATAACTATTTTGTTGGCACTTATTTGGGTTAACATTGCGCTAGATGCCGGGCTTATTCATATCGGTGAACTTAAGGCTTTGACCCACATTTTCTCCACCTAGCATTGTCATCCCAGCGAAGGCTGGGACCCAAACCTATCCATGCGCCGGCGGCGCACGCTTTCTTACGTTACTTTTTGTATGGACTAAAAAGTAACCAAAAAACCACCGACATCACTCCGTCTTGACTAGAAGTAGTAAGAAAGTAGCTTGCCGCAAAAACTCCTCATTATTATGTCCCCGACATAATAAATCGTCAGACAATTTGCGGAAGCCAAGCCCGCTACTTTATTACTACATCTAATCAGGACTACGTTCACAGTCGGCAGAAGCACCATGGATGCTGAGCGAATGCTCAGCGCATCAATCTACAACAGTTTTAATGGTTGTTTATTGATAGAATAGTAAGGTGTTAAATAAGCTCCTAGAAGGACTAAACCCTGAGCAGGCCAGAGCAGTAGAAACTACTGAAGGACCTCTGCTAATTCAGGCTGGAGCCGGTTCAGGTAAAACTAAAACGTTGACCCATCGCATCGCTTATTTGATAGCCACAAATAAGGCAACGCCATTCAACATCTTAGCCGTAACCTTCACTAATAAGGCCGCCAAAGAAATGCGTAGCCGTGTAGCTGAATTACTCGGTGCTCGCGCCGATGACCGTGGCTTCATGCCATACATGGGAACCTTCCATGGAATCTGTGTGCGACTACTAAGGCAAGACGGTGAATATGTTGGCATTTCTAACCGCTTTGTTATTTTCGATGAGTCAGATCGTCAGGCAGCAGTAAAGCGTGTCAGTAAACAATTAATGATTGATGAAAAACTATTTCCAGCTAGGGCAATTTCATCATTAATTAGCAGCGCCAAAAATGATATGGTTGGCCCTCAGGAATATAATAATTTTGCTTCGACTCCTTCACAAAAAACTGCAGCTCGGATTTATCCGCTTTATGAAGCGATGCTCAAAGAAGCCTCGGCCTTAGATTTTGACGATCTCATTAGTCGCACTGTATTGCTTATGGAAACCCACCCAGAAATACGAGATAAATGGCGTGCTCAATTCAAGTACATAATGATCGACGAGTACCAAGATACCAATACCGCTCAGTATAAACTGGTAAAATTATTGACTAGCGAACATCGTAATATTGCTGTGGTAGGTGATGATTGGCAGAGTATTTATAGTTGGCGCGGAGCAGATTTCCGAAACATTTTAAATTTCGAAAAAGATTACAAAGATTGCACCATTATCAAACTTGAGCAAAATTATCGGAGTACCAAACATATTCTAGATGCTGCGCATTCTGTGATTACCAAGAATGCACAGCGTAGTGATAAGAAGCTCTGGACAGATAGTGGTGACGGTCTACCTGTCCAACTAGTTCAGGTAGGCAGCGAAAGGGATGAGGCCGAATCAATCATTCGCAGGGTTCGCAATGGAGTCGATGCTGGCCTAAGACATTATCGCGATTTCGCAGTACTGTATCGTACTAACGCCCAAAGCCGATCGATAGAAGAAGCCTTTGTACACTACGCAATACCATATCGAGTAGTCGGTGGCGTAAGGTTTTATGACCGCAAAGAAATCAAAGATATCATGGCTTATTTGCGACTTATTTTTCAACCTGAAGACCGAGTCAGTTTCGATAGGATCGTGAATGTTCCGGCAAGGAGCGTAGGTGCGAAGTCTTTGCAGAATTTCTTTAATTGGCAGGAAGCTAGCGGACTTAATTTGTTCCAAGCTTTGGCTCAAGCCAATGCATGTAGTGACATCACACCAAAAGCCCGTACTAGTCTAAGCGAACTGGGTGATATTTTAGAAAGTTTAAGAATTGTCAGTGAAGAGGCAAGTGTAAGCGGACTTATCGACTCGTTATTATGGCGCATTGATTATCTAAATTCACTTGACGACGGAAGTCTTCAAGGCGAGGCAAGACAAGAAAACGTCAAAGAACTTTTGAGCGTAGCTCAAGAATATCAGGACGAAGGTTTGGCTGGATTCTTGGAAGAGGTTGCGCTGGTTAGTGATCTTGACAGCGCCAATTTTGACGGAGATGCCGTGACTTTAATGACCTTACATGCTGCCAAAGGCTTGGAATTCCCAGTTGTGTTTATGCCTGGTATGGAAGAATCTATATTGCCACATTCTAGAGCTCTGTACGATCAAGGTGAAATGGAAGAAGAGCGCCGTCTTTGTTATGTCGGCATGACTAGAGCTCGCCAAGAACTGTATTTGATTAATTGCGCTAGTCGTATGCTGTACGGCGGCGTGCAGCATAATGCGCCATCTCGATTCTTATCGGAAATTGACGGTCAATCTCAGGCAGTATCGGGTAGTGAACCTCTGTCTAGTTTTCAGCCAACAATGTCTAAGCCCCAGATAGCACAATCCATGGAACCACGTTACGTACCAGATTTATTCGAAGGTGATTCTGTAAAACACCAACTTTTCGGCGTCGGTACGGTTATGGAAATTGACGGTGATAATGCGGTGATTTACTTCAAAGGCAAAGGCACGCGCAAACTCAACATCAGCTTTGCTCCTCTCGAAAAACTGTAAGCTTTCGTAACAGATATGGCTTTTTGCTACAATAGAGTCACAGATTAGAGAAAGATTTTGATTATTAATACTGTTCTTTCTCAATCTACGATAATTATGCGTAAAAAACTGTACAGATTTCAAATTAAATTAGCCCGTTTTAGGCGTATTCGTTTACCGCGTCATGTTCATCGTGCCAAGATTATCAGCAGACAACCGAGAGCCGTACCTTTCATCACATTTAGTTTTTTATTTATATTGACTGCTGGTCTATATATTCTAGCTATGCAAACAAATACTTTGCCGAAAACACTAGACACGAAATTAGTAATAATTTCTCATGATCACGTTCAAGAAGCTGTTCCGACTCGTGAAAAAACTGTTGCTGGATTACTTACCAAGCTAAACCTGCAGTTAAACCAAGGTGATGTTGTTGAGCCGTCTTTGTCTACTGTTATTGATCAAGATCAATTCCGTATAAATATATACCGTGCAGTACCAGTAACGATTGTAGATGGTAACAAAAAAACCTTCACTTTCAGTGCCGCCACAACACCAAGAGCTATAGTCGTGCAGACTGGTGACAAAGTCTATCCAGAAGATATAATTACCGCAGTGCCTACCCAAAACTTTATATTGTCTCAGGCTATTGGTGAACAAATTGTCATTGATCGAGCAACACCGGTTAGTGTGGACTTGTATGGTACGCCGGTAGTGTTAAGAACTCACGCCACAACCGTAGCTGGTCTTATTAAAGAAAAAGGCATCCAACTAGATGAGAACGATCAAGTTGTACCGGCAGCCGATACTCCGATTACGGTCGGTCAGCAGATAGCTTTTATTCGTACCGGTACCGTAGTAGAAACTGTAACTGAAGCTACAGCTATGCCAACGCAAACTATTCTCGATAATTCGTTGGCTTATGGCACTAGCGCTGTTCGTCAACAGGGTTCATCTGGTCAGCAAATCGTGACTTATGAGATTAAGATTCAAAATAATATTGAAATTGGTCGTACAGCAATCCAGAAACTTATAACTAAACCAACAGTTACACAAATAGTTGTTGTTGGTACTAGTCTGAGCGGTATCAAGGGCGATATGGCGTTGGCAGGCATTGCACCGAGCGATTATCAACACGTAGACTATATTATAAGCAAAGAGTCTCGCTGGTGTCCTACTAGATGGCAAGGTGAACATGGAGTCTGCCCAGCTTATCACGGAACTCCAACTTCAGCAGCCGTTGGCTACGGTCTATGTCAAGCAACACCCGGCTACAAGATGGCTTCTGCAGGAAGTGACTGGGGTACGAATCCAGTAACGCAGTTAAAATGGTGCTCGGATTATGCTACAAAACGATACAATGGTTGGGCTAATGCTGCAGCTGCATGGAAGTCTAGAGCTGCAATTGATGGAAGCGGATGGTGGTAAAAAATGAGTAATATACCTGAAGCTAAGAAATCTCTAGGCCAGCATTGGCTTCACGATATTGACGTACTTGAAGATATTGCCGGCTGTGCCGATATTACTAAACAGGATACAGTTTTAGAAATCGGGCCTGGTCTTGGCACTCTGACTCGAGTTTTAGTCAAGCAAGCCAAGCAAGTTGTAGCCGTCGAATTTGATGAAATATTGGCTGGTCGCTTGCCACAAGAACTTAAGGCGTCGAATCTCGAAGTCATTACTCAAGATATCCTAAGTTTTGATTATACGAAATTACCAGCTGGCTATAAACTAGTCGCAAATATTCCTTATTACCTTACAAGTAACCTAATTCGTGTAATTAGTGAAACGCCTAATCCACCTAGTATTGCCATCCTTTTAGTACAAAAAGAAGTTGCCGAAAGGGTGGCAGCCGCACCGGGATCAACCTCGATCCTGAGTATCACCGCTCAATTCTTTTGGGATGTCTCTTTGGGTAATATAGTGCCGGCCGAACTTTTCACGCCGCCACCGAAAGTTGATTCGCAAATCTTGATTCTTGATCGTCGTCCTAAGACAGATTTAACAGATGCCGATATTAAGAAGTTTTTCCAGCTCGTGAAAGCCGGTTTCAGCCAACGCCGTAAAACTTTGCTCAATAGCTTAAGTGGCGGATTGGGCATTAGTAAAGAAGAAGTCCGCCTAAAATGTGATGCAGCAGGTATTGACCCAAGTCGCCGGGCTCAAACTCTGACTATGACGGAGTGGAACAGTCTGTACTCCGCTCTTAAGTAGCTGTCATCCCAGCGCAGGCTGGGACCCAAACCTATTAAAGCCGAAGGCATCCTATTGTCATTCTGAACGAAAGTGAAGAATCTATAGATCTTTCGTCTGCGCTCAGGATGACAGATGGATTGGTTCCCAGCCTGCGCTGGGATGACAACGATACTTGACGTGTTAAGGGTCGGGGATTACCATAAGTACTATGGGTCCAACTAATAACCTTAGTTATCTTATCGAACATCTATCGTCGGTTATCGCCAAGCAAGCTGATCAAACTCTTCAGGAACAGCTTGGCATCGGTTTTAGTCAGTTCAAAATCCTGATGGTTCTGGAATGGAATCCACGCGTTCAGCAGAAAACTATCGCTCTAGGTCTTGGTCAAACTGAAGCCAGCATCAGCCGTCAGATTAAACTACTTGAGAAAAAGGGCCTATTAACAGCTCGGGTTAATCCGCAGAATCGCCGCAAGCACATTACTGTACCGACTCCACTTGGTATGCAAGTCACCGAAGCCGCTAGTAGCATAATGCGCCGAAGCTTTGGACCTGAATATTCATCAATGGGCGATGATCAGGTAATGCTACTTATATCTGGTCTGCAGAAACTCCACCACGTGGTCTGCCGCAAAGGCCGAGTCGGCGCCTGTGACCACCCCCTCGGCCTGTAGGTTGTCATCCCAGCGAAAGCTGGGATCTAATCAATTAACATATTCCACTGACCATGGAGCATAGATGTAGCAAGTAACAAGTATTATGTAGCCCGAATTTCACGAACCTGCTACATGACACACGTTACATCTATGCAACTTGCTACATGTTCCATGTAACATAAATTGTTGGGAGATCCCAGCTTTCGCTGAGATGACAAAGTACTAGTGTTAATAAGAAAAAAATGATATAATAAATATGTTACTTATGGTGACAATATGTGGGGCTGAATTTTAAGCTCGACGTTGGACTTTATCGGTTAGATCAGCAGGTCGCTTGTCAGCGAGGGGCCTACCTTGGGATATTTTTTGTAAGCGAGCGCTCTGATTTTCGAGCGAAAAGTCGTATCCACAGTGAATTATAGCGGTGCTATATTGAACGAGGAATAGGACTTTGGAGCCGAAAATATGAGTGCGCAGCTCAAAAGAATATCGCAAGGTAGGTCTCAAATAGGCAAAACTGAATAGATGCAAAATCTACTCTTAGCGATATGGTAAACAAAGTCCTCGGACAGCGTTTGGCATTCGCACCAGCTGTAGCTTAATTGTTACAGCCGTGCCGCGCGACACTTCAGATAACGCAAAGGCACGCCATTTTTCTGGATGCTCAGCTAGTACTATCCTAGCTAGCTGCTAAGATTTAGGGTTGCTGGAATGAGATGTTCGTTCGTTTAAATACTCATTCCTTAAGCTATGACCCCTGCAAACCACATCCCAGGTTTTCTGCTCGCCCTCAGTGGCTAAAAGCAGCCTGTATTTACTCACCATATCCACCGATATGCTTTGCAAATACAGACAGCATTTATCTCACTGATCATCGAGTACAAACCTCTGAGATGCGATTTGTAGGGGTCATGATAAAACGAAACAAGCCTGTAGAAGACTAACAACGATAAACCGACGGACGCGGGGGCAGTACCCGCCAGCTCCTCCAATGTAAGCGCCCAACCGCAAGGTTGGGTGTTTTCATTGGAGCATCACTTGGGG
>JAYVVJ010000058.1:0-4296 GCA_043787015.1 Candidatus Saccharimonadota bacterium
GCAATCGGGCAGGTGCAGTCAAGATTCCTGGGAGCTGGCGGTGGGACTTGAACCCGCAACCTACGGTTTACAAAACCGTTGCTCTGCCAGTTGAGCTACATGGGCGAAATCTAGGACGATTCGAAGGCCGCTACGGGCGCCGCGGATCGCATTCTGAGAAGGAGCGGGAAACGGGGTTCGAACCCGCGACCCTCAGCTTGGAAGGCTGATGCTCTACCAACTGAGCTACACTCCCATATGGCGTCGAATGGTAGGAGAAGCTGGACTTGAACCAACGACCGCGTGCTGATCAGGCACGAGCTCTGATCGCTGAGCTATTCTTCTAAAGTGGTGGGGAGGGCTGGACTCGAACCAGCGACACGGCAGACTGCCTTGCGGCGCATCAGCCTGCTCTACCTACTGAGCTACCTCCCCATGGTACGAATGAAAGGACTCGAACCTTCGATATCCTGTTCCCAAAACAGGTGCCATAGCCACTAGGCGACATCCGTACAACCTATGACTTGCGTGGCGTAAGACACGCAAACGCGCGAGTAGTGGGAGTAATGGGAGTTGAACCCATAAGTAAATGTTTTAGAGACATAACCTGAGCCTCCTACCCCCTTAAGCAAGTTTGTATGAACTAAGTAGTTTCTTAGTTATTTGTGTGGGTTCTAGTGCTATTGCCGTCAATTGATTATCATAGTCAGGCTCATTAAACTTAGTGTAAAGAATGTCTTTCTCAATACACTGCTGTTCTAGCGATATAAGGTCTTCTCCGACAAGACAACAGATGTAATTAGATTCATCATGCCATTCTTTGAATACTTCTGGATGTTCAATGCTAAACTCAGCTATTGCATGAGCACATTGTGCAATGCGTTCGCCGGGTTTAAGACTTTTCTCCAAGACTATGTAAAGCTTTCGGTTCTATAGCATGTTAACTCCCTTGACCTTCGTACTGGCCATATAATTGTCTCTGTTCTTCTACGAAATCATCGTAAGATATATCTGGTCTTGATTCATCGTACCAAGTCCAGTTATCAACACCACTGCGCTCAAGAGCGTCGAGGCGGTTTCTGGACCAAAGTAAATCAATTAATTCATTGAGTTCTATTTGAACTTTCATTTAGTAATCCTGTGTGTCCTTTTAAGGACTTTAGAGGAGCCAGCGAGAATCTGCTCCATGTTTTCACGGTTGTAGATTCTGAAGTCTCCTTCTCTTGATTTATATTTTGTGTTCCAATCACCATAAGGATCATGGACAATCAGATCTCCTAATAGTGTCATACCTACGATACATACTATATGACCAGAGCCTGTAAAGGCGCCTGAAGTGACCATTGGTGCGCCAAAAGCTGTCATGTCGGCCCAGCTTGTACTGTCACTGAACTTGTTCTTGAAGCCATACTGTTTACAAAGCCACACGAGCATGCCGTGTACATTGCGGGCATTATAGCCTTGATTCGCAAGTGCAGGAAAGTCTCTTTTAAAGACAGCTTGAGCGTCAGATTGTTTAAGTCTTGCAGACAATTCATCTTCAAGCTGCTCGATAGTTACGTCGGAAGGATCGTCCTTGGCCACTTGTCCTAAGTATGAAAGCACCATAGCGATGGACGTGACATTACATGTTCCGTTAGGATCAAGCTCGTTATCACGTTGAGACAAATAAGGTGTGTTTGTTACCCATTTAATGACGTTTGTAGAGGCCGAAAGAGCCTTGGCTGTACTCAGTACCCCTAAGGTCCTGGGGCCGACTATACCGTCTTTGGTGAGCCCATGTTGCTCTTGAAAGTAACGGACTGTAGCGTCCGTTACGTAATCGTATTTGTTACTACTAGTTGTTATGAAGTTAAGTGCTTTTAGTTTCTCTTTCAAAGAAAGTACTTCTGTTCCAACATCTGATCTCTTCATTGTCGCTCCCTAGTGCGTTAGGGATCATTTTATCAGCCATCCAGTGAGTGGAGGTTTGAACATGACCCGTACGTACTAGTTTACCACAGTGGGTACTAAAATCAATAGCATTGAAAGCATCTGTTGGCCGGACGACAAACCCTTCATGGTCTTTGTAATTGCTATAGAAAGTCTTAGTGATAAGATCTATGTCAAAGGGACCGTGATAGAAGACCGGCACGAAGGCCAGTGGAGCAAGTGTTTGGAATTCTTGCACCCACATTGCAGTATCTTCGTAAGATAAACAGACATTGTCTTCCCAGATATTAAATATCATAAAATAGGACGGTAATCCAGTGTAGTAAATACTGTGACAGGCTTGCATGTTCTCGCCACAGACTCTCATATTTTAGGAATGAGATGCTTAATAGCTCCATGAATCTGCTTGATCATTGTTCTGGAAGGATGGTGCGCGCTGTCTAATGACCGAGCGTGTATATGGTCTGAATACATCGTAGTATTCTCACCGTCTAGTTTCAATGTAGCTATTACTGTCTTTGGCGCACTGGGATGAGTTATTAGCTTTCTGCCCTTACAGTATTGACATTCCATAACGAGTAAATAGCCTGTACAAACTGTACAAAAAGGACAGGGTGTTTCTACTCGTTTGTTGAAGTAAAATCCATCATAGCTCTCTAGTTTTCTATCATCATTTTGTAAATTAGGAGAATTATGAAAATGGTATGTCCGCGGATATTTAGTCTTTTCCATAAATGAGTGTTCTCCGTTCATGATCAAAACCAATGCTGATTCTACTGTAGACCTTACGTACTCTATGGTAAGGAATTTCTAACCCTTCTTCTGCACTATCTACAGTGAATCCATATGGATTTATGTCTTTGACGTCATGAGAATGAATGATAGTTAGAGTGTCAGAATGAGTGTCAACGTGGATTTCTAATTCAGAATAATCAGGATCGTATTTGTCTTTATTAAGTAATGTACGTAAAGGGTTCATTAGCTCTCTCTTGGGTAGACTGTTAGTTCAAAGTATTCTTTGCTTAATCCAGAGAATTTTACTCTAATGAGAGCGAAGCAGTATCCTCGTTTTTTATAGGCTAGCTGCAAGCCTAGGAGTTGGGTGTTAAATGTCTCCCGTATCGTTTCAGTAGCCATGTGTTTCCCATCGAACTTATTAGCTATGTTATAAGCTTCTTCTACGTATTTGGTCCAATGCTCATAGTATTCTTGTAGATTCATTCTTTTTGAATAAGTACATTGTCTTCCAGTAGTGGCATATCGTACGGGTCGGTAAAGCGATATTCTGACATACAGTCGCACTTCACTTTATATTCTATGACTTTACCCTCGACTTCAAACTGTAGAGTCATAAACAGAGTGTCTTGGCATTTGTTACAACGATATTTCATAGTGCCTTCAGAAGTTTTTCTAATTCTTTTGTTGTTGCTTTAGAGATTATGTTTTGGGGAATACTACGACTACTTAGTTGAATCTCTAGTTCTTTTCGAGCTTTCAGTTTTTGAGCATTGCTTTCAGCTACTTTCTTTTGCTTTGCTTGTGCAGCGGCATGACGTTCGTTTTGTTCGATCCGCTGACGCTTTACATGTTCTAATTGTTCAGCTAAGACTAATTCTAGTGCCTCGGTCATTTCAGTTTCTACTAGTATTAAATTATGATATTGCAGAAGAGAGTTTGCTAGAAGAATATCTGTAGCGTCTATTTCTACTTCTTTTAGCATTGGACCGATTGGTACATGAATAGACCCGTAATCTATAAAAAGTGTTCTATGTAAATGTGTTTTCATAATTCTCCTAAGTGGTCGCGGTGAGTGGATTTGAACCACCGTGTGGAAGCGTATGAGGCTCCTGACTAACCATTTGTCGACACCGCGTTAATCTTCCCATTCGTAGTTACATTCTGTGCAGCGAAAGTACTGTGTGCCTTTGTCAAATCCATGGCGGCCCTCAGCGTAGAGCTCAGGCACGTGAGTGCACTGTTCTTGAATCTCAAGAATAGTATTCCGTAATTCTGCTAACTTGCTGTTATGGTACTTGATCATATCTTCGGCGGCTTGTATGAATACACGATGACAATCAAACTGAGTCTTAGCGTCTTTGTAGAGTGGATTCACGATCCCACGCAAGTAAGCACTTCAGTGAAATCAGTATAGTGAAAGTTCTTACCATCAGCGTCACAGAGTATGAGACCATCATTATGTATAGTGCTTATTTTAAGCATCTGTCCTTCGTACATGACAGTCATGTTCTTGCGGAAAGACAGTCTTAGAGCTTGCTGTTCATCATTGATTGTTGCTTCTTTGTCTTGAGCAGACCCTCTATACGAGTCTATATTGCCAGTACAGTCTTCACCCCAGCCTTCCAGAAGTTCCTGATCTTTCTCAGC
>JAYVVJ010000059.1:0-4255 GCA_043787015.1 Candidatus Saccharimonadota bacterium
ACTCGTAAGATATAAGCGACAGTGAAAGCCAGAGTTAGAGCTATAGCATCGCCAACCACCAACATAAAATTGTATATAAGTGTGAAATTATTCTTCATAAGAAGGTGATGTATAGCCGTTACCTGGTGGACAATCTATTTAATAGAGTATTCCCGGGGAGATAGCTATATACTAAATTGTAACATTTATGAGACCAGACTACCTTAAATCAAAGATATTATTACTTTCAGCCTGGCTGGCTGCGCTAATTCTGGTGCTGATGCCTTTTCATGCTTTTTTGACAGTCTGGATATCAAGCCTAACTGGTAACTACATTACATTGAGGCTTTGGAAAGAAGTGCTACTTATTTTACTTATAGGTTTGGTGATATATTTGTTCTTCAAATTCAAGGATAAATTAACAGATTTCGATAATATCTTATTCTGGTTGATCGCGGGTTATGTGGCAATAAATTTGATCTGGGGAGCAGTGGCATATTCTAATCAAAATGTTGATTTGAAGGCCCTGGTTTACGCGTTTATATCTAACCTAAGATTTCTAGCCTTTTTCGTAGTTACTTGGATAATTTCTAAGCACTCAAAACTATTAAAAGACAATTGGCAGAAAATAATTATTTGGCCAGCGGCAGTGGTAATTATATTTGGTGTAATTCAGCAGTATCTGCCGGCAAATTTTCTAGAACATTTCGGGTATTCTTCACAAACAATCTTGCCATATCAGTACGTCGATAATAACAGCATGTTTCTCAGAGGGCAGTCGACTTTAAGGGGTGCAAACCCATTGGGAGCATATCTAGTTCTAGTGATTACTGCTCTGCTAGCAACAACTATTATTCGAGAGCGAAAATTCTCGGTTCATGATTTTTATAGCGGCAAAGTCCTATTAACCTTAACTGCTTTAGCCACCCTATACTTTACTTATTCTAGATCGGCATGGCTCGGTGTTGTGTTGTCAGTAGTCACTCTTTTCGTTATGACGCAGTATTCTAAGCCATTATTTAAGCAATATTTTGCTGCTGGCTTCATAGCTTTACTATTATTATCATTCGGTATTGCTACAAATATTAGCCACAATAAAACCATACAAAACGTCGTATTGCACACTAGTGATACATCCAATTCAGAGATAACCTCTAATGAAGGCCGCTCGGCTATGTTAAAACAAGGCGCCAAAGAAGTTGTAGCTGAGCCACTTGGAAGGGGCCCAGGCAGTGCCGGCCCAGCTTCGGTCTACAATAATCATCCAGCACGCATAGCTGAGAATTATTACATTCAAATTGGTCAGGAATTGGGTTGGTTAGGCCTAGTACTATTCTTGTTCATAAATGCACGGTTGGGATTTCTGTTATGGCTTCAAAGGCACGACGTTTTAGCTATAAGTCTTTTTGCTAGTCTAATCGGCATAAGCTTTATTAATCTTATATCTCACGCCTGGACGGACGATACTCTGGCGTATATTTGGTGGGGATTGGCGGGAATAGCCATAGCTAGAGGACAGGGTTCAGCGGGTAGGGTGAAGGGTAAGGCGGGGGAACTAAACCCTGAACCCTAAACCCTCTACCCTAAAAACTGTAAAGCAGTTTTTGAAATATATGGTTGGTGGGAGTCTGTATTTTTGGTCTGGATACGCCGTATTTGCTATCTGTTACTCCGGTTTTAATTTGTGGTGGTTTTGGGGCAAAGCTCTTGGTGACATAATCGGTTGGACTTTGAACTATCTAGTGCAAAGATATTGGGCTTTTGCCGGTACTCATAGGCATTTGAGTGAGATGCAACACGTAGGAAGATATATTTTCATCTCCAGCATTGGTCTAATACTCGATTATTTAATAATTGCCGGACTATACAACATAGGAATAAGTCCTTATATTGGTTTCTTTATTGCGGCAGGGTTTTTCACGGGATGGAACTATCTTTGGTATAAGTATTGGGTATTTGCCGAAGGCAAATAAGCTATTTAACATTTCGCATTGTTCATTTAACAAATTAATTACCATTTACCAATTAATCATTTAGTCCGAATTGCAGGTTGTCTGATAAATGAGAATTTTAGAAATAATTGATAACTAGCAAATATTAAATGTGAAATTGTGTTTACGCTTGTGGCATAATAAATATATGAACGAAAAACAAACAGACGGGCAGGTTCGGCCAACTAAGAAGCAGAAAGAAATTCTTAGTTATATCGAAACTTTCATAGCTGAACACGGCTACAGTCCTAGCTACCGCGAGATTATGGCGGGTCTAAGCTATACTTCCGTCGCCACTGTCGCTCTGCACGTTAATAGCCTTATTAAACGTGGCCATTTAGTCAAACGAGACCATTCTGCAAGATCACTCGAAGTAGTTAATCCTAACGAATCAAGCAAGATTACTAGCAATCAAATTATGCCCAACGAAGAGAAGTGGCTTATTGAAAAAGTTGAGCATTTATTTTTGCAGCTTGAGAATATTGGTGGCGAGATAACGAGTGCGCACTTAGAGAAGCTATACACCCTTATCAATGCGTTAAAAGTCTTAGGGCTGGAGGGCGCTGCCCAGAGTTTTACGCCTCGTTTATCGGCTCTCAAACAACGCCAAACCAATCAGACGTAATTTATAAATTTCACATTTATCATTTAACAAATTAATTATCATTTACTAATTGTCATTCTCGCCTTTACTGTCATTCCAGCGAAAGCTGGAATCTACTTTCAAATAAGGCAGTACTTAAGATTCTAGGGAGATTCCAGCTTTCGCTGGAATGACAAAACTCTAGAATATCTGATAAATGACAATTCTATAAATAATTGAGAACTAGTAAATGAAAAATTTGTAAATAATCTTTGTCGTCTGATAAATGATAACTTTAGAAATAATTTGTTAAATAGAAAATGATATTTCTGTAAATAGTTTGGGGTGCGGTAATTAATACCATATCTAGTGTTAATAGGTGGTGGTAGACTACTACTATTAACAATACAAATCGGAATCAGGTTTAATTCCTGAGCTGTGCCGCAACTGTAATCCGTCAACTGACGGGAAGCCAGACACGATGATCTTTAAGTCTCCCGAGCTAGGAGCAAAAACTTCGGTTTAAGCCCTCGCTCAATGTATGAGACAGAGGGTTTCCCTATGTTCAAATCAGCCGAGCAGCTGCCAATTCAATCTTACGAAAACTTCAGCGATGAAACTCGTCATCGTAACGATACTATTACATGGCTTGCAGAAACTTTGCATGGCAGCATGCGCACCAGTTTTGATTATCATTTTGATGGCCAAGAACTATACGCCGTAGATGGTGGGGCGATGGGCGAAGTATTCGACCAGTCGATAAGCAGCGCCAAAGAAATTGTAAATTTAAATCCAAACCTTCTTTTTGAATTACGTCGCCGTATATCTGAAAAGGGCGAATACGAAGACATGATTGCAATGGCCAAGGGCGAGCTACCCAACACCATGGTTGTAGTGTCTGATTTTCCAGAAGAATTAATGGCAAGTAAAGAAAATGTTGGTGGCTATAACTCCAGCCGCAAGCAGACTATGCTTAGGGTAATTTCTAGACAAAACAACGGTGACATCCGAATGGTAACTCAGAGCCTAGATGGATCAGATCGACAGGCGCTTGAAGCAATTTACGCAAAAATGGGCGAGCCTGTTAAGCCGGGTGAACTACTCGAGCAAAGGATTAAATTAGACTTGCCGCAGGCTTGGCAGAGCGATCTCGTAAACAGCTTGCTCAATACTTACGATCAATCTTTAACAGATCAGTTTGGTAATTATTGGCATGCAGGGATTAAACAAAATTCCGGCAGTGCAATTATTAATACTGCTGAGTTTGTGAACAGACAGACTGATCTTATCGAATGGTTCGTAAATGCAAAATTAGAGAATCCAATATCTAGCGAAAAACTTCGTTACGGACTTGCTGCAACTATAAAAGAGAGATTCGAAAAGTCATTTGCACCAGGGCATATTGCCACATCTAACTCAGCAACATATCTACCTGCGATTGAGTCCAGAATGAATCTAGAGATTAACTTAGCCACACAAAGAGCCGTTGATAGAGGCGATTCATTCAGCGGTTGTGGTCTTAAAGTTGGAATTGATAATGGCTTGGAAAGCCAGTTAGAAGAGGCAGGATACGGGAATAAAACCGACGAAGACGAGTACGGTTCGTTACGTTTCAATTGCCCGAAAGGTCATACCAACACCAGGCCTAGAGGTAGGCTCATCGAGAAGTGTCAGACGTGCAGCGTAAGCGTCAGGTGCTAGT
>JAYVVJ010000060.1:0-4252 GCA_043787015.1 Candidatus Saccharimonadota bacterium
GAATTCTAAATGCTGTGTCTGATCATCACCAACAGAAATGTAATCGGCACCATAAAGTAAAATATCTGAAGCCATAAGTACCGGATAATCAAATAATCCAACACTGACTCTCTCCGAAGAATCATTATAAGATTTGTCTTTGAACTGTGTCATACGACTCATTTCACCGAAGCCGGTGAAGTTGTTAAGTATAACAGTCAACTCAGAATGAGCTGGAACGTAGCTCTGACGATAAACAAATACATCATCATTATCTAGAGGTAAGCCAGCGGCTACAAAAATACGCAAATTCTGCATGGTTTGGGCAAACAATTGCTCATGATCAATCGGTGTAGTGAAACTATGTAAATCAGGAACAAACAGATTGATTTGATATTCACCAGCTTTATTTTTGGCCATATCAATAAGTGGCAACAAAGCTCCGAGGTAGTTGCCAATATGTAAATCATTATTAGCTCTAAGGCCTGTCAATATTACTGGTTTGCTCATGTTCCTATTATAACCTAAACGGTCGCTATCGATTGATATAAAAAGCCCCCGGACTTGCCGAGGGCTGAATAAGCGATAAGTAGTTTAACGCTTCGTGAACTGGCGCTGTTTACGAGCACCCTTGAGACCGAACTTCTTGCGTTCGCGTTCACGGGGATCGCGGCCGAGAAGATCAGCTTTCTTAAGAGTAGCTTTGAGGTCCTCATTCATGATAGTTAAAGCTTTACTAATCGCTAGGCGAATCGCTTCAACTTGACCATCGTGACCACCACCAG
Organism: Candidatus Saccharimonadota bacterium; assembly: GCA_043787015.1. Classification (GTDB taxonomy): domain Bacteria; phylum Patescibacteriota; class Saccharimonadia; order Saccharimonadales; family UBA4665; genus JAYVVJ01. The sequence continues at coordinate 765 of JAYVVJ010000060.1, forward strand.
ATACAACTGCGCTAATATCGTGCTTGTCGATAAGATCTAATGCAGTGAATGGTTCTTGTAATTTGCTAAGGTGAAACTTACTAGCTGAGAAATACTCACTAGCAGGCTTACCATTAACAGTGATTACGCCTTTGCCAGTTTGCAAGCGAACACGAGCTGTAGCGGTTTTACGGCGACCAAGTGCGTAGAAGTAGCTATCTTTAGCCATTATTTGCCTTTCTTTAGAGACAAAGTCTCTGGTTTCTGAGCTTCGTGACCATGATTAGCATCTGCATAGACTTTAAGTCGAGCTAATCGTCCATCACGCAGTTTGTTAACAGGTAACATTCCGCGAACAGCATTGCTGATAGCGAAAATAGGATCTAATGCCATTTTGTCAGAAAGTGATGTTTCGGTAAGGCTACCAGGTGTTAGACCGTGTCGGTAATACATCTTCTGACGATTCTTATCACCAGTAACAATTGTATTGACTGCATTAATAACAACTACGAAATCGCCACAATCGATGTGCTTAGTGAATTGAGGCTTGCCCTTGCCTGTTAATAGGGTTGCGATCTGAGTAGATAAACGGCCTAAAGGAGCGTCAGCAGCGTCAACCACATACCACTTTCGGACAACGTCTTCAGGTTTAGCGCTGTAAGTTTTCATTATTTCTTCTCCTTAGTAACAGTTTTCTTAGTAACTGCTTTCTTGGCTGCTGGTTTCTTTGCAGCTACCTTCTTAACAGGTGTAGCTGTAACTTTAGCTACTGGCTTAGCAACAGCTTCTACTTTAAGATCGTCTACGAAGCTAACACGTGCCATCTGGGCGTTGTCGCCACGTCGTAGACCAGTCTTTTCGATTCTTAGGTAACCACTTGAACGAGCAGAAAGCTTAGGAGCAATCTCGTCAACTAGCTTGTGAGCACTAGTAATAGTTTGAAGTAAGCTAATGATCTGGCGACGATTGTGTAAATCGCCTTTTTTAGCCTTGGTAATCAATTTCTCAACATAAGGAGCAATTTCTTTAGCTTTAGGTAAAGTTGTTTCGATAGATTCGTATTTAACCAATGAATCAGCTAAGCCTTTAAGAAGAGCTCGGCGCTGATCCGTCTCGCGGTTGAACTTACGACCTTTGTATCCGTGACGATGCATTAGAGCTCCAACTCCGCCAACTTCTCTTTAACTTCATCAAGTGCCTTGCTTCCAAAGCCCTTTAGATCACGAAGTTCAGCATCATTTAGAGCGAATAAATCGCGAATGGTGTGAATGTCATTATTGATCAAAGCGTTGGTAGTACGAGCTGATAGATTTAAGTCTTCGATAGAAGTGTTAAGTGCAGTAGATTCGTCACCTAAAGATTCACCACCGAATTCAGAATCCATAGAAGATTCATTAGAACCGGCTACTTCGCTAGGTACAACACGGGTTTTACCAGCAAGAGCAGTGTATTGATTTACAAGGATAGCAGCCGCTTCTTCAAAAGCATCGCTTGGTGTTATAGAACCATCAGTATCAACTGTAATCAATAACTTGTCTAAGTTAGTAATTTGGCCAACACGAGTGTTTTCAACTTTATAACGTACGCGCAAGACTGGACTAAAGATTGCATCAATAGCGATCATGTCGCTAGCCTTCTTAGCAGTTCCTTCTTCGATCGTGCGGTAACCACGGCCAATTTCAACTGTTAGGTCGATGACTAGCTTAGCTTTTGCATCGTCGATGGTCGCAATAACGTGATCAGGATTAACGATTTCAACGTCAGCATTAGACTGGATGTCCTTAGCAGTAACAACGCCCTTGCCAGAAGCAACTATGCGAAGTGTTTGAGTCTCTGCGCCGAATACTTGGAAACGTACACCCTTAAGATTTAACATGATGTCGACAATGTCTTCTTTGACTCCGTTAACTGCTGTAAATTCGTGAGTAGCGCCTTCGATTTTGAATGAAGTGATAGCTGCGCCAGAAATGCTAGAAAGCAAAACTCGGCGTAGGCTGTTACCTAGAGTCATTCCGTAACCACTATGTAGTGGTTCGACAACAAATGTTGCACTATTGGCGCTATGAGCGTCTACATTTACGAGGCCTGGTGTATGAATGATATTTGACATGCTGCTTCCTCCGTTAACGTGAATAGTATTCCACGATTAGTTGTTCATTAATATCGACTTCTGCATCAGTGCGAGTTGGAACGCTAATAATAGCGGTCTCTACCTTACTGCGATTAACCTTTATCCAACCCGGTATTTCGGATGGCGCTGGACTAGTTTCATCGTGCTTCTTGAAATATTCAGATTGAACGCTGTGAGGGCGAAGAGTGATAGTATCACCTGCCTTAAGACGAATTGACGGAATATCGAATCTCTTACCGTTAAGTAAGAAATGACCATGAGTAACTAATTGGCGTGCTGCGCGGCGGCTTGGTGCGAATCCAGAGCGGTAAACAACATTATCTGCACGCTGTTCTAGTAACTGTAACAGAACTGCTCCGGCTTGACCTTGCTTGCGTGAAGCTTCCTTCATAAGATTGCTGAATTGCTTCTCAAGAAGACCGTAAAGTCGTTTGACCTTCTGCTTTTCACGAAGTTGCAATGAATACTGGCTGGCAGTAGCTCGGCGTCCGCGGGTATTAACGCCTTGACCAGGCATAGAACTTCGCTTAACTAGAGCTTTGTGGGCTTTAGGGTGAAGAGCGTAGCCTTCTCGGCGGCTCATCTTAACAATAGATTGAGTATCTCGTGCCATATTTAGATTCTCCTAGCCTTTTCTGGACGAACACCACCATGTGGGGTACCAGTCGCGTCTTTGATACTTTCGACGTAAATATCTAGAGAAGTAAGTGCGCGAACTGCGGCATCTCGGCCAAGTCCGATACCTTTGACGATCACTTCAGCTCTAGAGAAGCCGTACTGCTGCTTAGCAACCTGGCCAGCGCGTTCGGCTGCTACTTGAGCTGCATAAGCTGTACCCTTCTTAGAGCCACGGAAGCCACAGGCTCCAGCACTACAAGTAGAGAGTACATTACCGCTATTATCGGTGAAAGTAATAATCGTATTATTGAATGTTGAGAGTACACGTACTTGACCGCTAGCTACTGTTCGCTTAGCTTTCTTACGCTTAACAACCGGAGCAACAACTGCTGGAGCTGTAGCTTCTGGTGTAATTTCTGGTGTGGTTGTAGTTGTATCAGCCATAATAATCCTTAAGTCTTAGTATCCGTCTTCTTAGCAGTACCACCGACAGTAACTTTCTTACCACGACGGGTACGAGCGTTAGTCTTAGTGCGTTGACCACGAGATGGAAGATTAGCTTTGTGACGTAGTCCACGGTATGAATTAATGTCTTTAAGACGCTTAATGTTGCCGCTGACAATGCGCTGTAATTCACCTTCTACTAATAGGTCGGCGTTGATAATGTCTTGGATGCGGGAGATTTCTGCATCAGTTAGATTCTTTACTCGAGTTATAGTTTCAACTTTAGCTTTATCAAGAATGTCATAAGCTGTCTTTG
>JAYVVJ010000061.1:0-4230 GCA_043787015.1 Candidatus Saccharimonadota bacterium
CCTTCATAACCACCACAGACGCCGACATAGTCCTACACCACTTCACCGACCAAGCCAACATAATCGCCCTAAGCAACTAATCGCTAACAGGCTCTAATAAACCAGAGTCAAAAAGCTGCGTGCCACCAGACCTATCATAGATTTGTAATTGAGCAGTGGTAAATCCACTTGACGTAAGTTTAAAATGATAAGCCTGGCCATCGATCACTACACCAAAATCTAGTATGCTCAAAGGATTAGAGCTTGAAGAATCGTAAGGAGCTTGAGTTAAGCCGCCGGAGTTAATGGTCACTTGATCAAATTGCTTATTAATAGATTGAGAATATGCAAATACTGCCTGCTGCAAAACCACTATCTGACTATCTGACACCCCTCTATCTATAAGTGCGTCAGCACCAATTAACAAAATAGTGGTTCGGCTATATATAAATTTATCTTGCTGAGACACAACGTATGATTTTTGCTCTGCGGATAAGTCATCATATTTGACATCCTTAGCAGTAAATTCATAACTATCATTTACAATCCTGTCACCTGATTTACTAGAAACAGATTTGAAAGTAATTATATATTTGGTTCCAACTAGTACATCGTCCGAATTTAAGAACAGTCTCAGGTTTTTTCCGTCAACCTCGGATGATTTGATCATCGCAGGCATTGCTGACACATCATAATTATCAGACAAAGCTTTATTGTATTTGAAATCAATATACGGCGTGGTCGAACCAATAGAGTTTAATCCAGGAGAAATAGTTACCATATGAAAACGCAGCGCTCTAATACCAACGAAAACTATAATTACAATCACTAATATTGCCAACAGCACACCAATCAACCGAGGCGATAATCTTAATTTGTTTGTATTATTATTCCGCATAATTATTTCGCATCCGGTGAAACGTAACCAACAATATAATTCGGATTATACACCCCAGGCTTATCTAGTGTTAGTGTGTATTCTGAAACAGTAGTCTCAAAGACCTTGCCTTCGCCATTATTACCACTTATTACTGTAATTTTAGCGGAAGTTACTCCTGTAACCATGAACAAATGAGATATGGATTTAGCAGAATTCCGCTGAATAGCAAGGTCTCCAGGCCTAGGAGTGTATGAATCCGCAGGATAGTAGTAGAACCCACTTGAACCGTCTTTACCAATAGCCTCTACTTGGAGAACCGCCGCAACCCTGCTTTCATTTTCTTCCTGAAGTGGTTTACCGGCTTGATTGTACACCCAGCTGAGGAAATAGGCGCACCATTGATCGCTTATGTTACCAGTATAAGTAAGGAATCGCTTGTTTGTTAAGGCTTCTTTGGGAGGGAGCCATGCGTCCCTCTCTTGCTGAGCAATACAAACTACTTTTTGTCTTATCAAGCTCAAGTTGGCTAGATCAGTATTTGCCCCTAAGTCGCAGTTATTAGAACAGCCATTTGAGCTAGAAGTTTGCTGGGTTGAGCTTGAACCCCCAAATTCTTTTAGAGTCGCAATTGCATATGAAATTCTATTGGACATATTGGGCTTGCCAGCCCGCTCGTATTCTTCTTCAAAGACGACTGTCGCCCAGGCAGTGCTTAATAATTGATCTTCGGTCAGAGTATTAGAGGGGGACAAGGTACCGGCTGCTTTTTCGGCATTGATTGCACTTGCTACATCTCCCGCATAAGCAGGAGAGCCAGAATAAGCTGAGTCTACAGAAAGAAACTTAGTGTACGCAGGCTGATAATGCCCTGTAAGTTCATACATAACGAAATCTAGTTGAGTAGATAACTCCAGCGGGTCGAGAGATAGACCCTTAGCAAACTTGTTTAGATTACCCCACCTTCCACCAGTACCTTCGGGTTGGTCGGCTGGTTGGTTCCATTGGGCTATGCCTCTTCCTTCTCCAGGGCTTTGTTTACTTGTGGGGTTAATACCCGATTCCTGTTTTAAGTTGCCAATAATTGCCGCCGATTGCTCACTATTTAGCCCCTTGGCAATAAAGTAATTGAAAGCCTTTTCACGATTATCGGCGCCAGTTAGAGAAGTAGAACAACTTGTCGAGGCGTCGAAATAATAGACACCAGAATTGAAAAGATTTTTTTGGACCGTTGTTAGTCCAAACGCCTCTGGAGAGACCTGCACGATAAAAATAGGAATAACTAATAGATATAGGTAACGCAGACCTGATAGTTTTATGGATTTGTGAAAAATCTTCATAGGCTTAGATATTCTGACCTAATTCTTGGCATGACTGTGAGTCGCCATCATAGCAGGCAGCCGCCTTCATAGTTTTAGTATCAAAGACAAATAGCATCATTCTCACCCAATTAGGATCTGATGTACTGTTACAGCCTCCACCTATTAGCTCTTTGTTGGTGTAGGACGCATCTGACGGATAAACCACACTATCGTAACTTACATCCCAAACCGTATTAACTTTTTTAAGAGTAACCCCGAAACAAGCTTTGGCTTTAATAGCGTAAAGCGACTTTGAAACGCCGTCACTTTCTTTATCCCCAGAATCTAATAAGTCAGCTATTCTTTCTGCATTATCGTATGGATTGTCATATGACTCCTTAGAAAGAATTTCGGGTGGAATTCCATATTCAGGAAAGCCCCAGTCATAAGGCTCTGTGGCAGCACTAACCTTTGGTAATATTGATGAAAATAAACTCTTTACCACACTACCCATATTCGTAAAACTACCCAAAATACTTGCTACATTTTGTTGAAAACTAGGCTTTATAGAATTCATTAATTTTCCAGATAAAGAACGGTAATCTTTGGCATCAAAAATTTTGGCTAACAAACTCATTGAATCGAAGCTTTTCTGGTCTTTGGCCTGTGACTGTTTATCTAGAAGCGCAGACTGAGTTGGAGTTAACTCAACACCACCAGACGACCTAGCTTCTACACCAGCCGCCGCCCTAGCCCCATAAGCCAATATATTACCCCCTAGTGGACCACTCAATACCTCCGGAATAACATTGTCAGTTTCCATTAAGGAACCGACAATCTTAAGCGCCACATGTGTAGCGAGAGCTCCAACGACCACCTTGCCTGCTACCAACACAGCCCCTGTACCACCACCAGTAAACGGTGTAAAAATAAGAAGCCCGGCACCGACAGCAAACTGTACAACTTGCCCTGGAGCACTACACAGGCCATTAATAGTATCGTTACTATTCAAACTCTCGCTTATTTTATCCGCAGTCGTGTTACTGGAGTATAGCTGCTTGTAGTCGTCTGGCATATCAGTTCCGGTCTGAGAATTGTTGGCCATAACTTGCAGCGCCTCTCCTTGCCAGACAGATTTGCCTTCAGAATCTTGTAAACTCTCTACTGCGGCTCCTATTTGGTTGGATGTAAAACCTTGGCCTGCTTGAATCTGAGCTCCTAGCCCTATTAGAGAACTTGCTTTTACTACCGACGGTGCAATAATCGCGGCATTATTATATGCAACGATTTCAGTAGTCGCGCCCTTGGCCAAACATAACATACCTGTAAACAATAAAGCACTGCCCGCTTTGGCTTTAACTCCTCCTAGCTTTTTGTTTACGGCGTCTCTGGCATCAACTAGGTTTTTTCTTACAGCTTTTTCGTTTTCGGACTGTCTCCTACTTTCTTCTTTTTTCCTTTCGGCAATATTTGAGAGTTTTTTCTGAGCCGCCGCATCTAGTTTTTTCATAGGATGAAACATCGAAGGAGTGTTATAGAACTTCGCCAAAGTTCTAACTTTAATAGACGAAACAATTTTTCCATTATCAAGTAAAGCAACCGAATTTTTGACTAAAAGTCGAGTTGCTTTAACACTATAATTTCGAGTACTAATACTAGTTTTACCACCTTTTATCTCGTCTAAATCAGAGACTGGAACACCTAGTTTGTCTGCCACAAAATTAAGCTTTTTAGCATTAGTCATTTTCTTAGTCTCTGGGTATTTTTCAGAAAATTTCTTCATGTCTATAGACATACTTTTAATACTGGAAGTACCAGTTGTTTTGAATTCAACTCCGACACTTTTGAGTTGATCAATTGAACTTCCAAAAATCTTACTACCAAGAATTCCAACACGCGTTTGTCCTAATTCTCCAGATTTCGCATAACGGAATAGACCCGATGTGCGAAGAGAGGTAGAGTTTTCAGAATTAGTAAATGCTTTGCCCAGTATTTGTGATAAATGAATTATCTGGAAAGGCCCCGATGCTATCCCCATGAAAAACATAATCGCCGCTATTATCGATCCAACTA